>CALCGQ010000111.1 GCA_937901015.1 uncultured Bacteroidota bacterium
TCAGGTGAAAGATGGTCTGGAGTATCAATTTCACACAGAAACCCATTATCACCGATGTTTACACGATCTTCACCTGCTTCTACTTTCTCAGTAATATTGTAAGTGCCATTGTATTCATTATTGATAAAAACTTCACTGTATTCGCATCTGGGGGTCCAATCTAGGTTACTAATATATCCCATCTCAAATGCAATGCTATTTCTAATTAATGTTTTATCTGAATGTTCAGCGAGGAATATCCATTTCTTTGCCTTTGGCATATCCAGAACCTCAGTTTTGTCATCAAATTTCATCTGGTATGGTTTCTTGGGATGAACACCCCAGGTAGAATGGCCCCGTCCTCTAATTTTCATATCTCCGGAACTATTTTCAAATAATTTACCTCCAAAAACATATGCCTCACCTTGAATATAATCTTCCTTTGAAGTTATTTCCAAGCCATTATCTGTGAATATATTTATTATTGGCAATCCCGTATACCATGACACCTCCACAGTAAAATCTCTGGTTGAACTATCATTACCAATAACAGTATATATTACAGCCTTGCTAAAATCATTGCTTGTGATATTGCTTTGCTGAAGTTTATTACCGATCCTAACCTCAGCACCTGTAAATTCAAAACTTGCTGTAAGATTGTTAATATCAGCTTCTAAGGGAACCCAACCTGTGATTATCTCCCCATCATATGTTAGAGTGATATCATTTTGTATATCATTGTTGTAACCTTTTTCAAAAGTAAAGTTGAATAAAGCCAGTTCAGGTTCTATAACTATGTCATCATCCTTTTTACAACTGGAAAGAACTACAAAAAGGGCCGATAGTGTTACTAAGATTATTTTACGCATTTAACTATGTTTTTCAATTAAATTAAAATGGTTTATGGTGTGTATAGTATGTCTTTTGATTTTTCAACCAATTTACTCACCTGTTCTGAT
This sequence comes from uncultured Bacteroidota bacterium, assembly GCA_937901015.1. GTDB lineage: Bacteria > Bacteroidota > Bacteroidia > Bacteroidales > F082. Next base: position 939 of record CALCGQ010000111.1, read on the forward strand.
GTTATTTCTCCATTTGTAATGTATGGGAATTTAATCATTGGGTGATCGATGAAAAAATCATGAAATTGAACATCATCAATCGTGCCACCTTCAGGAACCCATTGGTTTATCCAGTTTGGCACTAATTCTATTAATAATTCTCTCGTTTGTTCATTGTCCCAATATTCTCTAAAGAAAGTATATTCATCAAATGCCAAAGGAACCTGTTGAGTTGACTTAAGCTGAACTATGCGTGATTGCTTGATATCTCTTGATGATGATCCAATGGAAATTGTAAAATCGCCACTTTCAGCTATCCACATATGTCTTCGGGCATCAAAGTATGAGAAATCGCGGGCTGTTAATTCGAAAGTAACTTCTTTTTCTTTACCTGGTTCGACCTCAACTTTAACAAAGTTCTTGAGTTCTTTTTCAGGCCTTAGTAAGGAACTTTCATTATCTGATACGTATAATTGCACTACTTCTTTACCCATTAATTTGCCAGTATTTTTAATGGTCACAGTTATTGTTAGTTTATCATTATCTGTTATGGAAGTGGAAGAAACTTTCAGATCACTATAATCAAACGTTGTGTATGATAGTCCATGACCAAATGGAAATAATGGAACGATTTTTTTCTCGTCATAGTATCTATATCCAACGAAGATTCGTTCGCCATAAAGTGCATTTCCATCTTCACCAGGAAAATTGAAGTATGAGGGAGTATCTTCCAGTTTTACTGGAAATGTTTCGGCTAGTTTCCCTGATGGGTTCACCTTGCCGAATAGAACATCCGCTGTTCCACCTGCTCCGGCTTGTCCTCCAAGCCATGTTTCCAGCACAGCTGGTACTTCACTTATCCATGGCATAGTAACCGCACTGCCATTCGTTAGTACAACAACCGTATTGTTTTGTACGGCGGCGATTTCCTTGATCAATTGGTTATGAGCAGCAGGCATATCAATATGGGTTCTGTCGATACCTTCCGATTCATAATGTAATGGTAGGCCCGCAAATACAAGTGCAAGATCAGCTTTTTGTGCTTCTTTTACTGCCTTTGGTATCAATGAAAAGTCATTATCATCTGTAAGTTTGTATCCTTGTGAATAAGTAACTTTTACATTTTTGCCATATTCATTTTTCACGATATCAATGAAGTTATCCAACTGAGTTGGCTTTACCTCGGAGCTTCCATTACCTTGGTAACGTGGGTTAGCTGCGAACTCACCTATAATAGCTATTTTTCGATATCTATTATCAATGGGTAGAATACCATTGTCGTTTTTAAGAAGAGTTGCTGCTTCTGCTGCCACCTGACGTGCAAGTTTGTGATGTTCCTCGATTTTTTGGTCTGCATTTTCCTTTTCAAACTGTTTGGCTCTAAGCACAACGAATAGAATTTCTTTAACCAGATTATCAAGTACTGCTTCATCAAGATTACCATTTTTTACTGCTGCAACAATAAGAGAATCATTGATTTCATTAACACCTGGCATTTCAATGTGCATTCCTGATTTAATACCTTCAACACGATCAACAACGGCAAACCAATCTGATATAACAATTCCTTCAAACCCCCATTCTTGTTTTAATATTTCATTCAGTAAATATGGAGATTCTGTACCATATAATCCCTGTACCCTGTTGTAGCAAGCCATAATTGTCCATGGTTGAGATTTTTTAACGGCAATTTCGAATGGAGTTAGATAAATCTCATGAAGTGTACGAGTGTCAACATCTGAATTAGTATACATACGCATGGTTTCCACATTATTGGCAACATAATGCTTAAGGGAAGTTCCAATACCTTGGCTTTGAACACCATTAATAAATGCTGCTCCCATTTCACCTGATAATACAGGGTCTTCTGAAAAGAACTCAAAATTACGGCCTCCAAGGACTGATCTTTTTATATTTACACCAGGTCCAAGTAATACATTTACATCGAGTGCCTGACATTCTTCGCCTAAAGCAACACCAACATCATATATTAGTTCCAAATCCCAAGTTGCTGCCAAAGCAGAGGCTGTTGGAAAACAAGTTGCGGGAAGCTGATCACCATATCCAGCCATATTTGTGGCCGGAGCTCGACGAAGCCCATGGGGGCCATCTGATACCCATATCCAAGGTATATTCAGCCTATCTATTGATTGTGTGCTCCAATCGTCACGACCTGAACATAATGAAGCCTTCTCTTCAAGAGTTAATTGTTTGACCAGCGATTCTACTTTGTTATTAATATCAGAATTCATGTTTTGTGAAATTAGCAAAAAGCTTGCAAATAAGAAAAAAGTTATGCTTATTATTTTTTTCATTTTCGAATGGTGTTTTATTAATTATCTAGTTTGACTTGACAATATTTATATCTAAACTTAAATGTATAATAAACTTCTTTATGATTATTGGAGGACTAAGTTTAGTTTGCCAATAAATAAGAATGATTTCATAATTAATATTATTTCTGTGATAAAAACTCAAAATTATCTATTAGTCATTAAATTACATAGTTTTTGAACCATCCAATTTTACATCAAATTATTATTCAGTTACATCAATAATACATCATACCAATTACTAATTTGATTTTTCTATTTATAAGCTATAGAAACTGTATTATTTGAATATTTATCAGGATAAGTCAAGCCAAAACCAAATTTATAAAGAGGTGAGTAATCTTCATCCCAGAAGTTAGGTCCATACTTGCCGCTTATATCATCAATTGTCTTAGGCCAAGAGTGTGGTAGCTTACCACTAAAATTGTAATTACCAAAGAGTACTTCAGCTATGCCATCTCCTTCAGAACCTGGCAACCATGCTGTAACAAAGGCATCTGCTTGATTTATTTGATCAGTTACAACAAGTGGTCTTCCCGAAATAAGAATAACTATTACCTCAATTCCTTTTTGAGAATAACTACTGATGTATTGCTGGTGTTTCTTGTTAAGTGTTAATTTATGATAACCCGTTCCATCTCCAATATCTCCTTTAAACTCTGCATAAGGTGTTTCTCCAACCACAATAATAGCCGCATCTGCATCCAGGTGATCACCAATGCCATTTTCATCATAAACAACCAATCCTACTGAGTGTTTCTGAATTCCTTCCAATATCGTTGTTGCACCTTGGTAATTATCCCAAACACCTTGCCAGGCAACTGTCCATCCACCGGATTGGTAACCGCTATTATTAGCATGTTCTCCAACTACAACTATTTTCTTTGTTTCCTTATTCAAAGGAAGTACATTTCTATTATTCTTTAATAGTACCAAGGATTCACGTACTGCTTTACGTGCTATATTTCGGTGTTCTTCACATCCAATGGTTTTGTACAATGTTGTATCGGGAAAAGGATTTTCAAATAGTCCCAAGCGAAATTTTTGCCTTAGAATTCGTCTTACGGCATCATCAATTCGATCTTGTTGAATAGAACCATCTATTACGGCATCTTTTAGCCCATTTTGAAAATAATCCAAGTCACCTTCAACAGCCATCACCATATCAACCCCTGCATCAATAATTTTGTTTCCTCCAAATCTAGAGTATCCCTGCCAATCAGTAACAACTATTCCATCAAAACCCATACTGTTTTTAAGGGTATCGGTTATCATTACTTTATTTGCATGCATTGTATTTCCCAATAGTGAGTTAAAGCCAACCATTATTGCACCCGTACCTTCAAGAACTGCTTTGCGATAGGGTGGGAGGAGAATACTGTCAATTTCAGCCATGCTTAGTGAGGTATTGCCTCCTTCTATTCCGTAATCTGTTGAGCCATCACCAAGATAATGTTTTGCAGTTGCCAGAACTTTTACATCATTGTAAACATCTCCTTGATAACCTCTGATTGATGCAATAGAAAGCTTACTTGTAAGATCAGAACTCTCTGAAAATGCTTCATAAACTCTGCCCCATTTTTCGTTATAAGGAATTGCCATACATGGTGAAAATGTCCAATTGAAACCCGTAGCTTCCATTTCAATTGCTGTAATCGCTGCTATTTTTTCTACTAACTCTTCATTTTGTGAAGCTCCTAATCCTATGTTGTGAGGAAAGATAGTTGCACCATTGTAGGTATTTTGACCGTGTACTGCATCAACACCAAATAAGAGAGGAATACCAAGTCTGGTTGATAGTGCTATTTTTTGCAATTCAATGAATTTTTGCTGCCATTCCTTGGCGTTGTTACCTGGTAATGGGCCTTGTGTATGAATGACTGATCCAATTAATTTTGTTGCAATATCCTCATCAATAATATCTTTAAAATGTCTCACTTGTGACATTTGTCCGATCTTTTCATCAAGGGTCATTATTGAAAGCAGAGAATCAACCTTTTGTTCAATTACTTCTTTTGGATCAGGAGTAGAAATACATGAGATCAATGAACTAATACCTATTAGTGCAACAATAATCCCAATAAACCAATTATTACCTTTACCTAAGTTCATAAACTCTAACGTAATCAATAATCATTTTTTGTGAACTAACGGATTCATCAATTCCATGTTCACCTCCCCAACCACCACCCATGGCAAGGTTTAATATAATATTTTGTGGTTTTGAAAATGGCCATGATAAATCTGTGCTGGTATCATTATAGCTGGCATATAATCTATCATCAACATATTCATGAATTCCAGTTGGTAACCATTCTACAGCATAGATGTGGTATGAATTGTTCATGTTTTCTACCTCAATAATTCCTGTTGGTTGATTACCTAATTTAAAATAATAAGCGCCACAATGTGTTGAAGCATGAGCGATACCATTACCAGTTTCATCATCCATTTCAAATCCAACACTTTCCAGAATATCGATTTCTCCACAATATGGCCATGAAAGTTCATCTACGTACTCATCACCAAGAGTCCATCCTGCAGCCCAATTACCTTTATATGATGGAACTTTTGCCCTGAATTCGATTCTTCCATATAGAAAGCTAGTCTTGCCTCTTGTGGTTAGCCGTGCTGAGGTCCATTCATTTCCAAGATCTCCCTTTCTGGCCTCTATTATTAAGTTTCCATCTTCAATTCTAGCATTTTCTTCTCTTACTTCAGTATAATATTGTAATTCATTGTTTCCCCATCCCCAATCACCTACATCATAAGTCCATTTTGTTGTATCTACATTTTCTGTATCAAACTCATCGGACCATACAATTTCCCAGGACGATCCCTTAGTGTTTTGTGTTAGAGTTGTGGGGGTAATTTTATGTGTTTTAAGTAAATTAAATCTGATCCAATCAACTTTCGATCCTTTTTCAAGGTGTAGCTTCATTCTATGCAGCCCTGAGTTCAAAGGTGTACCATCAACGGAATATGTGTTAAAACCATTGTAAGAACCTGTTGTATAAATGTTTCCTGTTATATTATATGTTCTGCCGTCTTTGTTATCATGATAATCTTCCAACCAAAAGATAACATCCTTGCTTTCGTTAGAGGATGTGTGTACATGAACTGTATATCTTCCAGGAATTGAAACATTGACATCTAAAGTTATCCATCCGTCGGAGTTGGCTTGAACATAAGTAATATCATCCTGGTATTCAATTGATTTTAGCTGATCGTTTGATTCATTGAAACTTTCTGCTTCTACTAATATTTCTAAAAGCAACTGTTTCTTTTCCTCCATATTTGATTTAGAATCACCAAGTGTATTGCATGACATTGCAATTATTGATAGAAATAAGTATCCTAATAGTCCGTATATATCAGCTTTTCTCATTTATATTGATTATTTGAGTCCTACAAAAAATATATGATTTTGACTCTAGTAGCTAGTCCGAAAAAGAGTTAACTATTGCTTAATTATCTTGATGTTATGTGTCTTGTTTTTGGTAGCTAATCTTAGTATTGCCAAGCCCTTTGGAATATCTGTAATATCAATTTCTGTATTTCCATTATTAAGTTTGTAGCTAGCAGATGATAGTAATTGACCAGTAGTATTATAAATATTTATACTAGTTGTTGAGTTATCGTCTGACCCTGTAATTATGTACATCTGGTTGCCTGATACGGGATTAGGGTATGCGAAAGACTCTGATTTCATTTGGTCATTTTCATCATTATCTTGAGCTATTTCAAATTGAAACCAATTCATATTAAATTCGCCACTAACAACTAACATTCTGAGTGTATAAACACCCTTTGGAACTATCATATAATTAGAAATTGTTTTCCATGTTTGCCAGCCTCCAGTGCTTGGAACTGTAAAGTCTGTTAGTTTTGTGTCCACAGAATTTTCATCTATCAAATGGAATTCAAGCTTTGCTGAACCATATAAAGATGCGATTCTCAGGTTTAAGAAAAACTCTTCGTCTTCGTCCACAAAAATTAAATAGTCAGCATAATCTCCTGAGTTTGTATAGCCAATATTTTTGCCACCACCAACATCAGTGCAGTCTTCGATTCCAAGGCCTAGCATATCGCTGTAGTCTTCTGCCTGTATCTTTTTTGGAAGAATAAATCTAGTTTGGAGCGTGTTTCTTATTACTAATTCCTCGAAGGTGTTTAGCTCTTTACCATTGGCTGATGTAATAAGTGTACCATCATAGCTTACATTAACCTGATCAGTATATACTAGAAAGTCATCAATATTCAATCTGATGGTTCTTTCTTTGTTCTCAGGGATAACAACTTCATTAATTGTAATTTCCTGACCATTAACCAATAATGTGAAATTATCCTTTGAGTTGGTAATTGATTCAGGATTAATTACCTGGTTTAGAGCTATCTCAACAGATTTCTCATCTACACCGGTATTTCCATTAACTGCATTAAAACCAAGGTCTTCAATATTACCTGTTCTAGTAAATTCAATGCTACTTATATTAAATGCCTTGTTGTCGTCAAACCACAGAGTAATTTTATGCTCGCCTTCGGTTAGAATAATATCTTCGATGGTAATATTTTCAAAATTCACCCATCCACCTGTGCTGCTTACAGATTGAATTTCAGTTATGTCTTCTCCATCAAGAGCTAAATGAAATTTACCTCCATTTTCAGTAGATGCAACACGAACAACTGCTCTATAAACACCAGATTCAGTTATGGTTGTGGTATAATTAGTCCACTCTTCTTTGGCAATAAATCCAATATGGAACCCATTACTATTTATTGGATCTGAATTTGCTTCAATATCAACACCATCATTTCTATATACCCAACCTTGATTCCATGCTTGGAATTGCCCTGTAGATAATGAGTAATTTACATTGTCGATATCATAATATGCGTTATTTAGACTACCGAGATCATAGTCTGCCATATAGAGAATACCTGGTATTATGTTATCATTGTATGGAATAGTAGCATCTGTGGTTATTTGCCTGATTTGAGCATCATGTACATCTTTTTGGTATGGGCAATTTAAGCTATTTGTATTATATGCAAGTTCCATCATTGAAGTGTATGCTTCATCAACAGTTGGCTTAGGACCTTGATTTCTCCAATATGCTAATATATCCTTATATCCATCAGTAAAAGGTATTGAGAATGGACTAACTATAGTTTCAATCCTTTTCATTGGCCACCATGACCAACCAATTTCATTTTCTTCAAATAACTTTATGGCATCATGAAACCAAACATTCGAATTCTCACCAGCTTCTCCCATCCATACTGGTACATTGTGCTGGTTTGTCATATTGAGAACCCAATCAACAGAACCTTGATCATTATAGTTCCAATATTTATGAAAACTATAAGCCATATTATCATCCCATGGTGGAGTTAACCCCGAAAAATCATTTGCAAACCAGTTACCTTCAATGAAAATAATATGGTCTGTGTCAACTTCTCTGATGATATCTGTGATTTCACCATACAGTTGTCTAAGCATCGTGTTTCCAGGTAGTTCCCAGTTTACTTCATTTAGCAGATCATATCCACCAATCCATGGCTCATCTTTATACCTATCCGCGAGTTTGCCCCAAAGAGCAACGGTTTTATCTCTGTTATATTGATTTTCCCATAATGAAGGTTTTGAGGGGTCGTAATCTGATATGGCAGCATTGGCGCCCTGACCTCCAGGAGCAGCATGTAGATCCAAAATAAGATAAATATTATTTGACTTGCACCAGGATAATAAGCTGTCAGTCATAACAAAACCTTTGGTCAACCATGTGTTCTCTCCTTGAATCGGTTCGTCTTCAATGGGTAAGGTATATAAGTTATAATGCATGGGTAAACGAACACTGTTAAATCCCCAGCTAGCTAGTGAGTCTATATCGGCTTTTGTAACATGATTTTCCAACCATGCATCATAAAATTCGTCGGTTTTTTCTACACCCATAAGACTTTCAAGTCTTTCTCTGAACTCATGTTGAGTGTCAGCTACATCACTGGATTGCATCATATATCCTTCTTGAAGCATCCAGCCGCCTAAGCCCATACCTCTTAAAATTACCTGATTACCTCCTTGGTCGACAATCTTTGTTCCATCTCTTCTTATGCTTTGACTAGTTACCATAGTTGATGTTAGTACTAGTATAGCAAGAATTAAAAATTTATTCATTTTAACTATTTGTTTTTTTGGAATTGATTTAATCTGTTAACTGACTGCCACAATACTTTAGGGAAGATTTTACCAAGATCTACCGGCCAATTAAGGCCAGTAAATCTCAATAAAGATTAACTAAATCAAATATAATACTCAGAAAAAATCCACTAAATCTGAGCAATTTCTTCAATACTGTCATATCTTCATAAAAAATATAATGACAATACTTATGAACTTATTAATCGACTTTAACCATAGTAACATTATCGATGGTTATACCCCCTTCTCCTAGGCCAAAACCACCACATCTAATAACTACGTAATAATCACCAGTTTCCAATGAAACACTACCTGTAGTTCCCTGACAAGTAACTGCAGACATAGGACCAGAGTAATTACTATTCTCTGCACCACAATCCCATGCACTGAAAGAAAGTGCTTTTATACCACCATTTGATTCATTATAATCGGCTCCATCAACTGGTGCATCAGTTCCAACCCAAACTTCAAACCATGATTCCTCAAGTAATCCGGTTGTAATGTCAAGATCCAATAAAAATGTACCTGCCTCAACACTTACCATCTGGTTAATACCAGAATGAGCTTCTAGACCCCAGCTTCCTGAAGGTACATCTTCAATCTCATCAAAGTTAACAACACCATCAGCAATGGTAACTATACCATTATTTGCAGCATTATGTTGGATGATATTCCATTCCGAATCATCATCAAACTCACCATTTAATATATAATTTGCTGCTTCAGGGTTTATTATTGAAACTTCCTTTGTATGATCAGCTGTTCCAACTGAGTTTGTAACCGTTAATGTTACCGAGTAAGCTCCCCCATCAGTATATAAATATGTTGGGTTTTGCTCTGTGGAAGTACCATTATTATCACCGAAATTCCATGAGTAGCTCTCAGCATTTTTTGAGTAACTTTTAAATACTGCTTCCATTTGATTAGTTTCACTAATTTCAAATTGAAAGCTGGAAATTGGTGCAACCGGGTCTGCCTCATCCTTACTACATGAAGAAAATAGACCTACTGTTAATACAACTAATAACATCCACCCTAGGTTCTTAAATCTTATATTTTGATTCATTTTAATAATGTTTTTATTGTTAATTCTTGTTCAGTAATTAGATATGAATATCAAATTAAAATTATAAACTACCTCCGTACTCTTTGTTTTGTAGAAGTTTAGTGTTTTCTAGCTCCAATAATGGAATAGGCAGTACTTCATGTTTACCTTGTACAAATCCTTTAAATGCTAGTGCTGTAGCAGCATCACCCCATCTAACAAGATCAAACCAACGATGACCTTCACCCACAAGTTCTAGTCTACGCTCGAGTTTAATTGCATCCATTGTTACAGGAACTGAAGGTAGTCCAACTCTGTCACGAACTGCATCAAGAAGTGCTTGTGCTCTTGAAATATTGCTATTTGCCATAACAAGTGCTTCAGCTTCCAATAGATATGTATCGGCTAATCTGATGTCGTACATATTTTGATCAAAGTTCCCAAAATCAACACCACCAGTATTTACATCTGATTGCATTGGTAAGAATTTCTCAAGAAAATAACCTGTATTCATAAACCCCTTTTCATATGAAACTGATCCTGCATCTTCTAGAGCCTGAATATTTACAATTGTTGAGTTATATCTTGGATCGCCATTCATAACTGTTTCCAAATCAGGAGTTATCACGAAAAAGCTCCATCCTGAGAAATAATCAGGTGCAGTTGTATCAACTCTGTTGTAGTTACGCGGACCTGACATAGTACATAGCCAGTTACCTTCGGCACATGCGATACATCCCCAGTTACCCCAGTTTGCTTTACCAGTTGCATTTATTGAAAATACTGTTTCTGAGTTTTGTTTATTTGCAATAACCCACAAATCAGCAAAGTTTGAAAGCAGACTATATCCATACTGACTTGTACCACCAGGAGTACCGTTTACAGCTTCTAATTGCTGAGCTGCCATATTATATTCACCGAGCTGTAAATAAACCTTACCTAATAATGCTTTTGCAGCACCAACAGTAGCTCTGCCACCTTCAGTTACTGCGGGTACAGTGTTTGGTAGTCCCTCAATAGCAGAGATTAAGTCTTGTTTGATAAAATTATAAACATCAGAAGGGTCAGCTTGTACAACATCATATATTTGATCCCCTGACAATGGGTTTTCAAATAATGGAATGTTTCTGAACCATCTTACCAAATCAAAATAGAAATATGCTCTTAGAAATTTAACTTCAGCCATATAACGTGTACGTAAACTTTCTTCCATTGGTATGCCAGGAAGTTTGGATATTAATACATTGGCTCTGAAAATACCGCTAAAGCCTCTGTCCCATAGTTCACCTTGTGGACCCGTTGCAGGATCAAGTGTATAATTGGACCAAACTTGTAGGTTATTAACATCAGTTGCATTTCCACCACCAGCAAAATGATTATCGCTTGCAGAAAGGTTAGCAGTAAACTTATTGATATATCCATTTGATGTTCCACCGATTTGGTCATAAACAGCAATTAGGCCTGCCAATGCTTCATCAGCATTTTGATAGTAGTTCTCTTCAAGTTGTGTCCCTTTAGGATCAACTGTTAAGTAGTCTTTGCCGCATGAAGCAGCAGTTAGTGCGAATACGAATATCAGTATATATTTAAAATTTTCTCTTTTCATGACTAGCTATTGTTGTTAGTTTATAAATTTAGACTTACACCCATCATTAATGATCGAGCTTGAGGATAATATCCTCTATCGATACTCATTGTTCCACCACCAATTTCTGGATCATAACCGGTGTAGTTAGTAATTGTTACAAGATTTTCAGCAGTTACAAAAACTCTTAGCTTAGTAATTTTCATACGTTTAAGAAATTGTCCTGGTATGGTATATCCTAACTGGATAGTTTTAAATCTAAAGTAATTACCCTTTTCTAGATAAAATTCTGAAGGGTTTGTAAAGTTATTGTTTGGATCTCCGTCAACAAGACGTGGAAAATCATTTGAAGTACCTTCTCCAGTCCATCTTCCCATTGCCACTTCCTGATAATTTGCATTTGTAATATCAAGTCTTCTTAATCCCTGGAAAATCATATTTCCAGCAGCTCCTTGTCCAAATACAGACAAGTCAAAGTTTTTATAGCTTGCATTTAGAGTGATACCATAAGTCCAGGTTGGAGTAGGATTACCAATAAAGGTACGGTCTTCTTCAGTTATCTGTCCATCATCATTAATATCGGCCCAGATGAAATCTCCCGGTTTGGCATTTGGTTGAATCAGGTCACCTCTTGAATCAATATGTGAATAGATATCATCTTGGTTTTGGAAGATTCCAAGTCTTTGGAATCCATAGAAGGAGTTCATAGCCTCTCCAACAGCAATTCTTGTGATAGGATAAGTGCTAGCTTGGAAATAATCACCACCACTTAAGTAGTCTACACCATTACCTAAATTTGTAACTTGGTTTGTTAGGTAAGATGCATTACCAGAAATTCCCAAATTAAACTGGTTAAAGGTTTCTCTATAACCTAGTTCAATTTCAACTCCTTTATTTTCAATTGATGCAACGTTAGCTGCTGGATTTCCTATAGCTCCAACGTAACCAGGGATTCTGGGATACATAAGAATATCATCTGTTGATTTGTTGAACCAATCAAAAGTTAAAGAAAGTGTATTTAGTATTCTGGATTCAAACCCAATATTTATCTGAGTTGTTTCTTCCCATCTAAGATCTGGGTTTGAAGGAGCATTTGGACTCACACCATTGTAGTAATCACCTTGAGTACCAAATGGATAGTCTCTTCCACCACCTACAGTAGATAAATACGCAAAATCACCAATATTGTCATTTCCAACAACACCATAGCCACCTCTTATTTTAAGGAAGCCTACAACTTCATTTTCAGGCCAAAAGTTTTCTTTTGATGCTATCCAACCTACAGAAGCTGAAGGGAAGAAACCATATCTGTTATTTGAACCAAAACGTGATGATCCATCTCTTCTAAATACTGCTGTTACTAGATATTTATCATCGAAATTATAGTTTACCCTTGAGAATAATGAAGTTACTCTGTGTACTGATGATTCACCACTTCCAGCAGTAATTTGATCAGTTGGTACTGAATAGTTCATTGAAGCATCATCAAAGTTGTCGACGGGAAGATCCCATTTTGTTACATTTACATGTGTTGACCAGTTATCCTGATATGCACCTTGCCCCAAAAGAACTGTGAAGTCGTGTTTGTTAATGGCTTTTGTGTATGAAAGAACATTTTCAACGTTGTAATCTAATCTTCTACTATTTCCTCTACTAAATGAATTTGTTGAATTTATAGTAGTTGAGTTTAGATAAAATACAGGAGTAAAAGACTCATAACCCCAGAATGAAATTTTACCTCCAACTGTTGATCTTAGTTTTAGTCCTTCAATAAATGTAATTTCCCCATATACGTTACCTACAAAGTCATCACTCCAACCATAATTACCAAGTCTTGTTTTTGTATATGCTAATGGATTAGACATTTCCTGACCTACAATTGTTGAAATACCATAAGGATTTCCATTGGCGTCTCTCATAATTCCAGGTTGTGTGGAATATGGGCTTGAATTTGCAACCATAGGGTCTGTTATAATATAAGGTGTAATAGGGTCGAGGTTAATTGCAGAACTAAGAACACCACCATATTCACTATTAGTATTACCTATACCAACAGATTTTGAATGTGTATATCCCAAGTTTTCACCAAATGTCAACCACTTAAATATCTTATGATCGGAATTAATTCTAACATTTACCCTTTCATAATTGGAAATGTCAGTTGCAACTATACCTTCTTGCTTCCAATAACCGAATGAGGTATAGAAAGTACTTATATCATTACCTCCACTAATACTTAATTCATGATTTTGTCTTTTTGCAGAGTTATTAAATATATGACTTTGCCAGTCGGTTCCTTGACCCAGTGATTCCGGATCATTATATAGTATGCTTCCACCAGCATTTACCGATGACTCATTCTGCAGTGTAGCATATTGTTGTGCTGTTAATAGGTTCAGTTCTTTGGAAGGAGCTGATGTACCATAGAATCCATTATATGAAACGGCAAGACTTCCTGCTTTACCTTTTTTAGTTGTAACCAGAATTACACCGGCAGCAGCTCTTGCACCATAAATAGCTTGAGAAGCAGCATCTTTAAGTACTTCGATTGAAGCAATATCTGACTGGTTTAAGTAACCAATACCACCACCATCTACAACAACACCATCAACTACCCATAGTGGTTCATTGGCACCACCATTTAAGGATGTGATACCTCGCACTCGAACTGTTGAACTTGATCCTGGCTGTCCAGAATTTGCAGCAACCACTACACCAGATACTCTACCTTGCAATGCTTCTTCAACTCTAAGGATTGGCATATCTTCAAGTTCTTCTGATTTAATACTGCTAATTGCACCAGTTACAACACTCTTTTTCTGACTTCCATATCCAATTATAACAACCTCATCAAGGTTGCTTGTATTCTCATCGAGTGAAACTACAATGTTTGTATTATCTCCAATGGTTACCTCTTTATCGTTAAAACCGATAAAGGATACTACAATTACATCACCTTTGGATGCGTTAATGGAAAATTCACCTTCAATATCTGTCAGTGTTCCAATATCAGCACCTTTGATGATAATGTTTGCTCCCGGAAGTCCCAGACCGGTAGTTGTTTCAATTACTTTTCCCGTTACAGTGACTTGAGCCACCGCTACATTAGCAAAGATTAGCAATGCAAATGCCAGCAGTAGTTTCATTCCGGATCTTTTTGATCTTTTAATAAAAGTAGCCTTCATAAATGTTAGTTAAAGAATTAATAGTTTATGCTAAGAAAATGGTTGCTGTTGTTTTTATTATCTCTTAACATTTTCCACTTCATAATAATTACAAATACAAAGAAAATAATAACACAAGTTTTAATGCTAAAACTCATCACATCAAAAACACATCATAGCATTTTTATTTACACATCAAAACCACTGTTAAAATGTAAAAAAGTCTTATATTGCGGGAGTTTAAGGAGTAGTCTAAACTTTCATCATAGAATATTATAAACTCACAAATGAAGCAAATAGCAACTATTTTTTTACTGATACTAGCTGTATTACAGAACTGCTTTTCTGATTCTGAAAATCAAAATATGCTTCGTAGTATTCCTTTACTAAATAGATTTGAATCGACAGACTATAATGGTGGAATACAGAGTTGGTCTTTTGATCAGGATAGTTCAGGGTTATTATATATTGCAAATAACGAAGGACTTTTGGAGTTTGATGGTAATAGTTGGGTGAGATATATTGTACCTTATTGTACAAAGGTTAGAGCTGTGAAAGTGGATAGTCAAAATAGAATTTTTGTTGGTGGTCAAGGTCAAATTGGATATTTTATTATGACTGAAAATGGTTTAGAATTTACATCACTTCTAACGAAATTGAAACCTGAGTTCCGAAATATTGCAGAAACGTGGAAAATTATAGAACATAATAATGGTATATACATACTAACAGAAAGTAACTTATTGGTGTATAGAGATGATAACTTAGTTGCATTAAAGTTACCTGGATATCTTAGGTTGGCATTCGAAGTTGATAATAGAGTATTTGTCCAGTTTTATAATATGGGATTGTATGAGCTAGTGAACGATGACTTGTTTTTAGTTTCAGGTACTGAAAAGATACCTGATCTTGTTGCCATTTTACCAAGTGCAAATGGACTTTATTATTTCTGTAGAACTGGTGAAATTTTTGAGAATCATACTACTACTGGTATTGAAAAAGTAAACTTACCAATTAATGTGGGTACAGTTAATGATGTTGTTAGACTTCAATCAGGTGATTACGTTGTTGGAACCCAGAATAATGGTCTTTATTTTTTTTCTTCAGATTTACTCTTTAAGCAACATCTTTCGAAAAATGAGGGTATTTCTGATCGTACGGTGAGGGCACTATATGAAGATGATTTTCATAATTTATGGGTAGCACTCAATAATGGTATCGATTATTTAGAATTGAGTCTACCATTGACTCTCATTAATGATCAAGTTGGGCTGGAAGGAACTGGATATACAGCTTGCAAATTTAAAGACGAAACATACCTGGGTACAAGTAATGGATTGTTTATTCAGAAATCATTTGGTAAAGATTTTCCCTATAGATATTATGAGCTTATTTCTGAGAGTGAGGGGCAGGTATATAATTTTTCAAGAATCGGGGATGAGTTGTTATTGAATCATAACAGGGGTGCTTTTGTAATAGATAATACTGATCTTAAGCGCTTTCATGATATTGGTAGCTGGAAATTTGTTGAGACTAGTAAACCAGGATTAATAATTGGAGGTGATTACCATGGAATGTCATTTTTTGAAAAGGTAAACAAACAATGGAGCAAGGTTGGCGGAATTCCAAACTTAAATGAGTCCTCTAGAGTTATTGAGTTTGAAAATGACTCTGTTCTATGGATGACTCATGGGACCAAAGGAGTATTCCGAATAATTCTTGATGATGATATGAATGTTATCTCTGATATTGAGCTTCTTGGTAAAAATGATGGATTTCCCTCTAATATTAAAATCAGTGTTTATTCCCTTAATAATAATATAGTCTTTACTTCTGAGGAGGGAATATTTAATTTTAATGTTGATACTCGTAAATTCTCTCCAAACCCATTTTTTAATAAGTGGCTAGGGACAGGTCATGTAAGCGCTATTGTTTCAAATGGCAGTAATACTATATATTATATTCAGAATCAAAAAATAGGAATGTTAAGGCAAGAAAATTTTGGGACATATGTTAACGAGACGGGGCTATTCAAACATGTAAACAAAATGATAAATGATGATCTTCCAAATATTTCTTTAATTGATGATCGTAACATCCTGATTGGAGCTAAGGAAGGATTTATAAAGTATGATACTGAACAGCAATTTTATATAAATGATGACTTTCATGTTTTGCTAAGAAGGATAGAAATTCAGACCTCATCTGATTCAATATTAACATATAATCCCTATTTCATTGAGGGTAAAAAGATTGATAAAAATCAAGCCATAAATTTTAGTTATGCAGCACCATTTTTTGATGGCTATAAAGAAATAAAGTATTCTTACCGATTATTACCTCTAGAGAAGAGGTGGTCGAAATGGAGTTCCATTGGAGAAAAGGAATACCCATATCTGCCACCGGGAGATTATACTTTTGAAGTAAAAGCTCTTAATGTATATGGCATTGAAAGCCCAATATCTACATTTATATTCAATGTAATTAAACCTTGGTATGCATCTAATGCGGCATTCATTTCCTATTTAATATTACTATTGGTTACAATAGTAATTATAATGCTAGCACAAAAGAAAAAATATGTAGCAGAGAATTCAATGATTAGTAAAAGTAAAGATGAGGCTTTGAAAATTAAGAGCGATGAAATAAGTCAAATATCCAAAGACTCAAAGTTGGAAATTGATCGGCTAATGAATGAAAAACTCCGTACCGAGATTAATTTAAAGAATGACCAACTTACGACAATTACAATGCATTATATGAATAACAATGAGTTTATTCTTGATGTTAGGAAGAAGATTGAGGCTAATCTGGAGCAGGGGGGATCGAATCAGGAACTCAAAAGAATAATTAAGAATATTGATGATAACCTTTCTAATAATGATTCATGGGAGCAGTTTGCTTATCATTTTGATCAGGTACATGGCGATTATTTAAAGAAATTATCTAAGAACAATGTACGTCTGTCACCACGTGAAATTAAACTTGCAGCATTCCTCAGAATGAATATGAGCTCTAAGGAAATTTCAAACTTAATGAATATAACTGTTAGAGGAGTTGAGCTTGCACGACATCGACTCAGGAAAAAATTAAAACTCGATCGAGATCAGAATCTGGTTGAATATCTAATTGATCTTAATGAAGCTGAAAGTTAAGTATTGATAAAGCCAACCCATTGTATTCGCAATTAAACGGTTTAGATTCTTTGCTGCGCTTAAGAATGACAAAAGTTATATCATTTTAGCATTTCAACATTGCCACATTCAATCATTACTTCACTCACCCATTGTATCGTCCCAACTATCTCTAACCTGATCCATGATTGACATTAAATCAGTACTTAGTGAATGTGGAACCAATGCGCTTTCAATTTGACCATTGGAAATACAATTGTTTACTTCTACTATTTCATGGTAATACCCATTTCCAGTGTAATCCATATCAATATGTTGAACAGGGATATTATTTGAATAA
This sequence comes from uncultured Bacteroidota bacterium, assembly GCA_937901015.1. Classification (GTDB taxonomy): domain Bacteria; phylum Bacteroidota; class Bacteroidia; order Bacteroidales; family F082. The sequence continues at coordinate 18,721 of CALCGQ010000111.1, forward strand.
ATAGATAAACGCTTCGTATGGTGAAAAGGTCTATGCATTTTGATAACTCCATGTTCACCATAAATAAATGCTTCGGTTCCGGTATCAGTTTCAAATGTTGATTCCATAAAAGCCTTTTTGTCATCTTGGTAATTAAACATCATCCCCACATAGCTATCCACACCAGTATGAGTTATTCTGGCCATGGAGTTTATAGAATTAGGTTTTCCTAATGTAAGTAAACTTAAATATATTGGATAAATACCAATGTCAAGTAGTGAGCCTCCACCTAATTCTTTGTTGTATAATCTTAGATTAGGGTCTGAATCACTCTTGAATCCAAAATCAGCTCGTATGAACTTAATTTTGCCAATGACTTCCTTTTCAACTAACTCCAGTACTTTTATTGTGGCTGGGATGAACCTCGTCCAAAGTGCTTCCATTAGAAACAGGTTCTTTGACTTGGCTAGCTGAACCATTTTAATTACTTCAGAAGAATTAAGACCAAGAGGCTTTTCACACAAAACAGATTTGCCATTGTTTAAGCACATCATGGTATTTTCATAATGAAGGTTATTGGTAGTTGCGATATATATAATATCAACA
>CALCGQ010000112.1 GCA_937901015.1 uncultured Bacteroidota bacterium
CTGTCAAGCCAAATAATATATATATTATAAATAGTAAGCGTGATATTTATAGATATTTAGAATAAATCAAAAGATTCTTTTTAAAACTGTTAACAATGGTGATATTACTCAAATTTCAGGATCGGCCTATTTTTATCAAATCCTGAATAGAAACGAAAGCTTAGTTAGAAAGAGAAGTTCCGAAGAATAAGGAAATCGCTCTTTCGTGTTAGCTTTTGTGATATTTAGGATGAAGAGAAAAAGAAGCCTTGGGTTTTTTGTTTCGTTTTTGGGCTAAGCCAAAAATGAAAAGCCTCTCTGGCTTAAAGAGAATTGTTAGAATATGTTCAATTAAATCAAATTATGGTGCTCTCCCCAGAAATATTGCTTGATCCAATCTATAGGATTTAACATTTAGATAATTATACTGAGAATCAAGTAATTTACAGGTTTTTATATTCTCTCTAGGGGCTTGATTAAAAACCATACCCAATATGGATTCCGATACTTATGTGGATGTCTTCGGGGTCGTAAGCGAATTCTACTGATGGTCCAATATGAAAGTTATTGATTTCAAACTCATATGATGTCTCAAAGTGTAAAGCAAAACCAACTTCACTCTCATTATCTTCAAAGGCCAGCCCCGGTGATAACTGTAAGTTTAAATTCTCAATAGGTCTATATGCAGCAACAATACCAATAGTGTTGTGACCATGTTCGTCAAAAATTCTTTCATAACCAAGTCCAAGTCCAAATTTTGTTTTAGGGATATTACGGACATAATGTAGATGAAGTCCATAGGCAAATTCTTTTTCCTTAACAAAATATACTGCGGAGTTTGCAATTCCTATCTCATTTTTATGATGTTCGTGGCTATGCTCACCTTCATCCGATTGAGCAAAGGCGTATGATGTAATAACTGTTGTTAAAATAATGAGTAAAATTCTGATATTCATAGATTAAATTATATGTTATTGATATGAAAATTAAGACTAACTACTATGAAAACTTAATGTCCAATATCCTTAGTTGTAAGGATGTGTTACCCAACCATGTATTTTCATCTATGTGGTAACAAATACTAAATGGTTTACCTTTTTGCATTTCTTCAAGCATATGACCTTTATTAAAGGCAATAGCAGGCACCGGGTTTCCAGTTCTGTCGGGGTGAACAACAGAGAACTTCAAATGTTTATTATCCTTTTTCCCAACCAGTTTTGCATATCCTGTGTCAATCACATTGCTTGTCTTAAAAGTTGGCGACATATTACCTGGTCCGAATGGGGCAAATTGTCGTAGAATTTTATAGAACTTAAAGTTAATATCGCTCACATAAAGCTCTACATCAATATCTATTTCCGGCACTAGCATATCATCTGTTATATTCTCTTCGGTATATGCATTGAATTCTTTTATAAATTGATCAAGATTTTCAGGTTTCAGTGCCAATCCTGCTGCATAAGTATGCCCACCAAAATTCTCAAGTAAATGATGAGTTGAGTCAATGGCATCATAAATGTCAAAATTCTTAACCGATCTAGCTGATCCTGTAATTAAGTTATCAGCTTTTGTGAGTACGATTGTTGGTCTGTAATACTTGTCGATCAACCTTGATGCAACAATTCCCACAACGCCTTTATGCCAATCTTCACGATAAACGATTGTTGCCTTTTTGTTTCCAATATCTATATCATCATCAAGAATCTTAAGGGCATCTTTGGTGATATTACTATCGAGCTCTCTTCGAGTAGTATTAAGATCGTTTATTTGCTTACCAAGTTTGGCAGCATACTCTGTATTATTACTAATAAGTAACCTTACGGAATCTGTTGCACTATCAATTCTACCAGCAGCATTGATTCTTGGTCCCAGAAGAAACACAAGGTCGGTAACAGTTATTAATCTTTTAAAATAATGTTCACTTCCAAGAGATATCTTTTTTTCAACTCCCGCAGATTTAAGAAGGTATTTAATTCCTATTCTTGGCGATTTATTAAGGTGTTTTAATCCATAGTAAGCAAGAATTCTATTCTCACCAACCATAGCAACAACATCGGCTGCAATACTAATGGCAACTAGATCAAGGTAAGGGTATACCTTTTCTGGAGATAAGCCCCAGTTACTTGCCACAGCTTGAATTAGCTTGTACCCTACTCCAGCTCCCGATAATTCCTTAAAAGGATAATTACAGTCGTCTTGTTTTGGGTCTAATACAGCCACCGCGGGAGGAATGGTATCTCCTGGTCTATGATGATCACAAATAATCACATCAAGCCCTTTTTCACTTGCATACTTTATTTTATCAACTGCTTTTATACCACAATCGAGTGAAATTAACAGTTTATGTCCGGTTTCAACAGCATAATCAATCCCTTTGTATGAGATACCATAACCTTCGGCATATCTGTCAGGAATGTAAAAGTCTACCTTTTTATGAGTGTTTTTTAGAAATGAATAAACAATACTAACTGCGGTTGTTCCATCAACATCATAATCACCATAAATCATTATTTGATCACCTCGATCTTTAGCAAGGTTTATCCGCTCAACTGCTTTATCCATATCCTTCATAAGGTATGGATCATGCAAATCAGTAATTTGTGGCCGAAAAAATGAACGGGCATCTTCAAAGGTTGTTATACCCCGATGAACCAGAAGTGAGGAGAGCACCTCGTTGATGTTAAGCTGGTTTGATAGTTGCTTAACGACCTCTTTATCAGGCTCCTTTTTAAGCACCCATCGCTTTTCCATGTAGTAGTTCTTTAATCTGTAAAGATAGCTAAATATTATAAAACAGCCAATATCATTTGGGCCTATTTGGTGATACTATGATGATATTACGTTAAAGTGAACGCAATCAGCGGATTTAAAAATTTGCTCTCATGGCATCCACAGGATTTAACCTTGAAGCAGACCATGCAGGAATGAATCCGGAAATAAAGCCAATAAGTGCTGATACTATAATTCCAAGAGCTACATTTCCATATGTTAGAATTAAATCGAAGTTAAACATTGAGCTAACAATGAAGGTTAGTATATATACAATTAACAATCCTACAATGCCTCCAAACAAGGAAAGAAAAATAGCTTCAAATAGAAATTGGAAAAGAATAAAATAGTTTTTAGCACCAAGTGATTTTTGAATCCCTATCTGGCTAGTACGTTCTTTAACCGAAACAAACATAATATTAGCTACGCCAAAGCCACCAACAAGTAGAGAAAAACCACCTATTAACCACCCTACCATTGCAATTACAGCAAAGAGCTGATCGAATCCCTTATTAATAATATCTGTCTCATTTAAGGCAAAGCTATCATCTGCCGATGGTGGTAGTTTACGGATGGATCTCATAATTCCGGTGAGCTCATCAATCATTTGATCATTACTAACATTTGGCTTGGCCATTACAACAATGGTCGAACTTATACGCCTAAAATCTAATACCTTTTGGCCATATTTTGCTGGTATAATAACCCAATTATCTTTGGAGTTTCCAAACACATCTTCTCCCTGTTTTTTGGTAACTCCGATTATATCCAGTTTTCTTCCAAATACCTTAATGCTTCTACCCACTGCATCCTGGCCCTTAAATAAATTATCAGCAATTTCAGCACCAATGATTGCAATATTTCTTCCACTATGTGATTCACCAGGTGTAAAATAACGTCCCTCCTGCAAATCGAAAGGCATCACTTTGGTATAATCTTGCGAAACAGCAGCAACTGGGACGCTTTCCACAGAATTACTTCCATTATACACAGTACGGGTAACACTTATCATGAAAGCAGAGGCTTCAACAGTATTAGTCCGTTTCATGAGTTCTTCCATTTCCTTTAACTTCGGCTCTGGACGCTGATAATACTTCCACCAAGGGTAATCACCACCCATGGCCCATGGCCATTTTTGAATGAAAATTACATTATTTCCCAAAGAATTGATCTCACTTTTAATCGCATTCTCAAGACTGTCGAAAATAGTAAATACAGAAATAATTGAAAATATCCCAATTGTAATACCCAGTAGTGATAAAAAAGTACGAACCTTATTCACTGCCAACGCATTGGTAGCAAAAAGTAGGCTTTCTATTATTAGTTTTAAAATTTTCATGCTATGGTTTATACACCTAATATGCCCCTTGTCTAACAAGTTTCATCACGTTAAGGTGCATATTCTTCAAAATTCGTAAAAATATGTATGTAAAAGTATAATAAGTTTTAATTAAATCTTGTTATTTTGCACTACAGTATTCTAATCATTAAAAATTACCAAAACCATCGGCTTCATGAAGACCATAAAAACAGCTCTGATTTCTGTATTTAACAAAGACGGACTAGATATATTACTCGAAAAGCTAAACGACCTTGGTGTGAAATTTATTTCAACAGGAGGCACTCACAAATACATTATTGATCAGGGATATGAAGCAACTACTGTTGAATCATTAACAACATACCCATCAATACTTGGAGGTAGAGTAAAAACTCTGCATCCAAAAGTAATGGGAGGTATACTTGCACGTAGAGATAATGAAAGTGATAATCAACAGCTGGCTGAATATGATATAATTCCAATAGATCTTGTTGTTGTTGACCTTTATCCATTTGAAGACACGCTATTAGCTACCGACGATTCGGATGAAATTATTGAAAAAATTGACATAGGTGGGATCACCCTTATCAGAGCCGCAGCTAAAAACTTTAAGGATGTTGTTGTGGTTCCGTCTTCAGACTTATATGGTGAATTTGTTGAATTATTGGACAAGAATAATGGAAGTTCAAGTATTGATGACCGCAAATATTTTGCAGCTCAAGCCTTCAACGTAAGCTCACATTACGATAGTGCCATATTCAACTGGATGAATCCTGGAAATATAGATTCATTTAAATCGAGTTATAACCACGGAGCTGTACTTCGTTATGGAGAAAACCCTCATCAAAAGGGCTCTTTCTTTGGGAATATGGATGAGGTTTTTGAGCAAATTCATGGAAAAGCCATTTCTTATAACAACCTTCTTGACCTTGATGCTGCAATTAGCCTTATCAATGACTTTGATGACACTACATTTGCAGTAATCAAACACAATAACGCTTGTGGATTAGCCTCCAGACCAAATCTTACCGATGCATGGAATGATGCCCTTGCCGGAGATCCTCTTTCAGCATTTGGCGGAGTATTAGTTACTAACAGAAATATTGATCAAGCAACTGCGGCTGAAATAAACAAGATATTCTTTGAGATTATTGTTGCTCCTTCATATGATGATGATGCACTTAATGTTCTGAAATCCAAAAAAAACAGAATTATACTTGTTCTGAAAAACTCATCATTTGGCAATATTCAATTTAGGTCATTACTAAATGGTGTATTGGTGCAGGATAAAGATCTAAAAACTGAAACAGATCATGATCTTAGCCCGGCTACTAAACTTCAGCCATCCAAAAAGGAAGTGGAAGATCTCATTTTTGCAAACAAACTCGTTAAGCACACAAAATCAAATACCATTGTGCTTGCAAACAACAAACAATTAATAGGTTCAGGTACAGGCCAAACCTCACGAGTTGACGCTTTAAAACAAGCCATTGAAAAGGCACATACATTCAAACTTCCCCTTGAAGGTGCTGTAATGGCGTCGGATGCATTCTTCCCGTTTGCTGATTCTGTAGAGATTGCAAACAAAGCTGGAATAGTTGCTGTAATTCAACCTGGTGGTTCAATCAGGGATAAGGATTCAGTTGAATACTGTAACAACAATGGTATGTCGATGGTAATGACAGGAACGCGTCACTTTAAACACTAAGCAACATATTGAAACTTAATTTGATGGTTCTCGTAATTATCTTTGCCATCATGACAAAAAATGAATATTTTTACAACCGGATTGCGTCTATGCATACCGATTGTTTCAAATAAGTAAATAACGATTATATAAATAACATATGGGACTGTTTTCATTTCTTACAAAGGAGATTGCAATTGACCTCGGAACAGCAAATACTATTATCATATATAATGATAAGGTGATTGTTGATGAGCCATCAATTGTTGCATTGGAGCGCAATACTGGGAAAATTATTGCTGTGGGTAAAAGGGCCATGATGATGCATGGTAAAACACATGAAAACATAAAAACAATAAGACCTTTACGTGATGGTGTAATTGCCGACTTTCAAAGTGCAGAATACATGATTCGTGAAATGATCAAAATGATCGGTATGAAAAATACCCTATTCCCTCCCGCACTTCGTATGGTTATTTGTATTCCTTCGGGTATCACTGAAGTAGAAGAACGGGCTGTTAAAGACTCTGCAGAGCAAGCAGGAGCAAAAGAAATCAGACTAATCCATGAACCAATGGCTGCTGCAATTGGAATTGGGATTGACGTGCTTGAACCAACCGGAAACATGATTATTGACATTGGTGGTGGTACAAGTGAAATTGCTGTAATTGCTCTTGGTGGAATTGTAAATAATACATCCATTAGAATTGCAGGAGATGATTTTAATGCTGATATTGAAGAGTATATGCGTAAGCAGCATAATATTATAATTGGTGAACGAACTGCTGAACGTATAAAGATAGAAGTTGGCGCAGCTATCACAGAACTTGATAACCCACCTGATGATTATGCTGTTCATGGTCGTGATATGCTTACCGGTATTCCAAAGGAAATTACAGTAAACTACAAAGAGATTGCAAGTTGCCTCGACAAATCCATTTCAAAAATAGAAGCTGCTGTTTTAAACGCACTTGAAAAAACACCACCAGAGTTAAGTGCCGATATTTTCCGTACAGGAATCTATGTTGCAGGTGGTGGATCAATGCTTAGAGGCCTTGACAAAAGGCTGCATCATAAAACCAAACTACCGGTACACGTTGCTGAAGATCCGCTTAGGGCTGTAGCGAGAGGAACAGGTATAGCATTGAAAAACTTTGATAAATTTACTTTCCTTATCAAATAATAATAAACCAGTTTTAAATAGGGAGAATGCGCAATCTTTTTGCTTTATTATGGAAAAATCAGTTTTTTGTACTGTTTATTCTCCTTGAAGTAACTTCCATAGTACTACTTAGTCGTAGTTATTCATATCATGGGTCTATAACGCACAATACAACCAGCGATATTACGGGGAGTGTTTTTAGTTCATATGGTAATATTTCTGACTATCTCTCATTAGCAAACGAAAACGAAGTTCTTGCCAATGAAAATGCCGAATTGAGGAATATGATTGATGCTTCGTTTTTAATTACTGATACGCTATATGTTTATCGGGATAGCATGTTTAGGTATATTCCTGCAAAAGTAATTAGCAACTCCGTTTCCAAAAGCAACAACTTCATTATGATAAACAAAGGTGCTAATCATGGGATTAAAAAGGAAATGGGTGTTATCTCTTCAAACGGTGTTGCAGGAGTTGTTGTTGGTGTATCTGATCATTTTTCAACAATAATGTCCATGCTTCATGGTAACATGAGAATAAGTGCTCGAATTAAGAATAGTGGGCAGTTGGTAAATGTAATTTGGGACAATAATGATTATTTATTTGGCACTGTAATAGATATACCTTCACATATTAAACTTGGTAAAGGTGATTCAATTATTACCAGCGGTAACTCTTTGATTTATCCTGAAGGAATAATGATAGGTCAGATTGAGTCGCATGAAATAAATAACAATAAAAACTTAACGACAGCAATATTGCGGTATAGTACCGATTTTAATAGTATTAAACACCTGTATGCTATTGAAAATATTATGAAACAGGAGCAAGATTCTCTTTTAAGCCAATTTGATTCAGATAATGAATAATGTTACCGTTAGAAATATCATAAGGTTTATTTCCTTAATTCTGATCCAGGTTCTGGTGCTTAACAACATGAATCTTAGCGGATATTTAAATCCCTACTTATACATTCTATTCATCCTTCTACTTCCAGCAAATATTAATCGTAGTTTATTGCTAATAATTGCATTTCTAACTGGTCTTACTGTTGATTATTTTGGAAACACTCTTGGGTTACATGCATCGGCATGTGTTGCCATTGCTTTTATGCGACCAGGAACCATAAACTTGTTTTTTAGAAATTATGAGTTTAATTCAGGTGAATCTCCTGCTCCCGCATCAATCGGTTACAGAGGGTTTCTTAAATATGCCATATCACTCACGTTTATCCATCAGATTATCCTATTCTATTTGGAAGTATTCAGCCTGAATAATTTCTTATTTACTTTTAGCAAAGTGATGTTAAGCACTGTATTAAGTGTTTTGCTAATGATGATTGCAATATTGATAACAAGTAAACGAAAGAAGAGCTAGAAATGAACCACCATGTCAAAAGCTGACAATAAAGAGAATGTAATATAATCATTGGCAACTACATAATCATCAATAACTACTACACCTTAATTAGTTAATCAACCATTTTTCAAGAATATCAAAAAGTTCATGTGGTTTTATTGGCTTTGAAAGATAGTCGTTCATGCCTGCATCTAAACACATTTCTTTATCACCTTTCATAGCATTGGCAGTCATGGCAATTATTGGAAGCTCCTTCATTTTCAGCGTTCCGCGTATTTCCTTTGTAGCAGTCAATCCATCCATTCGAGGCATTTGAACATCCATAAAAACCAATGAATAGTCATTATTATGTAGTGCCTCTAGTGCTTCAATACCATCACCGGCAACATCAACTTTAATACCTGTCTTATTGATAAGAGCAGTGGCAACGCGCTGATTTATAATATTATCTTCTACCAATAGCAATTTGATATTATCTGGTAATAACATTAGGTTATCAATACTTATTGCACCTTTTCTGGTTGGCTTTACTTTCTTTTTGCGATCAGAAACTCCCATTAGGGAAACAATGGAACTAAATAGTATATCCTGTTTAGCAGGTTTGGACAGATATTCAACATTGCCAAGCTCTCTAAAATCGCTTCTCCCACTCCAGATACCCATTGATGTAAGGATGATAGCAGGAATCATGCTTTTTTCCCTAATGGTCTTAATGAAATCATAACCATTCATTTCTGGCATTTGAAAATCAGAAATTATGAGATCATAGTCGCCGTCATTTTTTGTATTGAAAACATCAATTGCATCCTTGGCAGTTGCGAAAACATCGGAAGTAAACCCGAATGCCTTCATGGTTTCAGAGATAATTATACGGTTAGTTTCATTATCATCAACTGCCAGCACATTCAGTTTAGGAAGCTTTTCAACAATCTGGCTAATATCATTACTTTCCTTATCTGACACCCTTAATTTCACAGTAAAGAAAAATGTACTCCCTTCTCCCACAAAACTACTTATCCATATTTCGCCCCCCATCATGCCTACCAGGTTTTTACTAATGGCAAGACCTAAACCTGTTCCTCCAAATTTTCGTGTTGTTGATGCATCTGCCTGTGAGAAGCTCTCAAAAATCGATTTCTGCTTTTCCACTGGAATACCTATTCCTGTATCCTTTATGGCAAATAATAATTCGATCTCATCAATGTGGCCAACGTTAATGGTTTCTGTTTCAGAATTTCTAACACTAACTATTATATCTATCTCTCCATCGCTGGTAAATTTCAACGAATTACCCACAAGGTTAATAATCACTTGACGCAATCGAACAGGATCGCCAATAACAAAATCTGGCACACCTTTTTTTATGTGCACATTTAATTCAAGCCCTTTATTTTCAACCTTTTGAATAACCACATCAGATACACCTTCAACAACATCACGCAGACGATAATCGACTTCTTCAAGTTCAAGTTGACCTGCTTCAATTTTTGAAAAATCAAGAATATCATTTAAAAGGCTAAGGAGAACATCGGCACTTTCCTTGGCCATGGTTAGGAATTGATATTGTTCTTCATTTAGAGTTGATGACAATACCAATTCTAACATTCCATTGATTCCATTCATTGGAGTGCGAATTTCATGGCTCATATTGGCCAGAAACTCACTCTTTGCCCTATTGGCTTCTTCTGCATCATTGCGTGCTACTTCGATGGCCTGAGCCTTATCTTCCAGCTCTCTGTTCAATGCCAGTACACCTCGGTTTGTTTCTTCCAGCTCTTGATTAATGGTTTCTATTTGATTATTCCTTTCTTGTAGTTCTCTTAGCAGATGCAGTAATTCATTATTTTGTGAATTAATGGTATCAACCATACTAGAATCGCCACGTTCAATGGTGCTACTAATAGCTTTTTGTAAACCCTGAATTCGTGCATCATTTAACTCTGCTGAATATCTGGGTAACCATTTGGCAATTGTTATGGAGGTGCCTTTTCCAACTTCAGATTGAATATGGAAATCATCCATAAGGCGCTGTGATCCAATCAGGCCAACGCCCATACCTTTTTTTGATTTATAGTTTCCTGAAAGGATGAGATCCAGGTCCTCAATCCCCATTCCTCTATCAGTAAACACAATAACAATACCTTCAGGTTCCACACCTCTTTCTGCAATTTTAAATTCCACATCACCACCTCCAGCATGCTCAATAATATTTCTAGAAAGTTCTGAAACTGTTGTTCCTATTCGGATACATGTTGTTTTATCAAATTGTAGTTCCTGAGCAAGTATGAGCCCAATATTTCGAGCCCTAACTACGTCTGACTCAAACTGAACATGCATCTTTCCAAGCTTATGCAGTGTTGCGGATGATAAGAATTGTTGCGTCATCATTAGGTCTTGAGTGGTTATTTATTATGTCTTCGGAATTCTTTTGTGGGGAATTTGTCCAATCTATATCTTCTTGACGCCATCTTGTGGTTATTCCGTCAGAATACATACAGAGAGTGTTCCCCGGTAGAAAATCAAAATCAAAAACTCTAGGTGTTCTCATATTATGTCCCATAATGCCACCGAAAGAAAGAAGGGTTTTCTTTCCCTCACCGGTAATTATGAAACTTTCTATATTTCCAATTCCTGAGAATTGTAATTTATTTGTAAATGTATTTATACGTACAAGCCCTAATACAGCTCCACGTGTTCCTCGAATTGAATTATGCACATGCTTCATCAGACCATCTAGTGGTAAGTTAGATTTTAATAAAATTTGTTCTTTGGCCTTTTCAGATGCCATGTTGGCCTCCTTGCCATGACCAAGCCCATCTATTACTGCTGCTATGGTGATATTATTATCAATATTATTTACCAAATAGGCATCACCGTTTAGTTGCTCTCCAGGATGACATCTTGATACAGCTCCTGTAAGTAAGTTTTTGTTTATAGTAATCTTTTTAATAGAAGGGACCCATTTAACCGATCGCAGGCAATGATCAAAACCATTACTACCTGAAAAATATTCTTGTTGAAAATATGACTGTGAGTTAGGATTTATTTCAACCTCATCGGAAAACCTTGTTATGGTTCCCAACCCAATACCTAGAGTTTTCTTTTTAGAGAATCCATCTTTCAGTGCCTTTTGAAGGTCTGGAATTCCATCTCCAATATCACAGCACCAAACTTCAATAGCTTTTCTTTTTTGATCATCTTCAAGCTGGGAAATGACTATTTTTCCTTTACCTCCTCCATGTTTTAGCACATTGGTTCCAAGTTCTGAAATCAAGATGGCTATTTCACCCTGCTTTACTTTATCAAATCCCATTTCTATAGCCAAAGCAACACCTTTCCGTCGACAGGTTCCTATATCGGAATCATTATCTATGGGTAAACTGATTATATTATTCCGTTTTATTTCCATTTCATAACCCTTACAATGGTACCCATGTTCAATTCCGATTTTATTTCAAATCTATCAACAAGGCGTTTAGCGCCGGGAAGACCATAACCCATTCCATTTCCTGAAGTATAACCATCACTCATTGCAAGTTCGAGGTCTTCAATCCCCGAACCATGATCAGTACAAGTAATTATTAAAGAAATCTTATCATCAACTATGCCTTTCTCGATTAGGACTTCTCCTCCTCCTCCATAGTTGTACATATTTCGAAGCAATTCGCTAACAGCAGTTGTTATTCTGGTCTGGTCAATAATACCCATGCTTAATTGTTTTGCATGATAGCGAACAAGTTGCCTTACTTCAACAATATTATTTTCTGAATCAATTAGATGCTTGCTAAGTGTTTCCCAATTGATATCTGATGTCAGCCCTAACATAACAATATAGCTTTAGTACAAACTAATATCATCATCATTAAGCCTCCTTTCAAGCATTTCCATTCCATACTCCATATTAAGAGCTGTATCCACACCAGGCATCTCTAATCCAAGTTCTACCAGTGTAATTGCAACGGCTGGTTGCATCCCAACTATTACAACAGCCGCATCCATAATTGCCGCCATCGAAGCCATACCTGAAAGCATCCGGCCAATGAAAGAGTCAACCATTTCAAGTACTGAAATATCAATCAATACACCTTTTGCTCCAGTTTTTTCAATTTCTTGAAGAATCTGTGATTGAAGCTGAAGAGCCAACTTATCATGCATATCAACCTGAATGGAAACTATTAGAAAGTTACCAATCTTTATTATGGGGATTCGTTTTTCGTGAAGGTCGTTATTCATCTATTCTTCCTTTTCATCAGAAGATGTAAATAATGACTGGAGTTTTACATTTTCTGATCGTTTATTTTGTTTCATTGCAAAAATCATGGCATCCTGAAGAGTAGCTTTTGTCTTTATTGTAGACAGATCGATACCCAAGTGAACAATTGTTTGAGCAATTGCAGGGCTAATTCCCGATATTATACATTCTGCACCAAGCAATCGGGCAGAGGTAACTGTTTTAAGCAAATGGTTAGCAACCTGAGTATCAACTGTTGGGACACCAGTAATATCTAAGATTGATATTGTACAACCTGTTTCTACGATCTTTTCAAGGAGATTCTCCATCATAACTTGAGTACGCTGACTATCTAGCGTACCAATTACAGGAAGAATAAGTACATTATCCCACACCTTTGACACAGGACTTGAAAGCTCAAGTAAATCGGCTTGTTGCTGAAGAATGGTTTTTTGCTGTTCCTGAATTTTACTAAGCTTATCCTCAACCTCTTTCTGCATTTTTTCCCGTTGTTTTAACTCATCGGTAAGGTCGTCGATTAATAAGTCTATGGCAGCTTCAATACCACTTAGGTCATCTTCTGCTTCCGCATTAATTCTTGCATCCAGATCGCCTGCAGCTACAGAAGCCAGAACATCTTCAATCCTGTTAATACGCTCTGCGATTTTATCAATATTGTATTCTTTACTCATAATTATTTCCTCCTTTTTTCGATCCAACTAATTGCTTCATCCATATCTTTAACAAAAGTGGACTCAGCCTTTAATGAACCAAGCTTCATTAGCACCTTTGCAATCATTCGTATTGGTGCTGTAGCTCCGACAAAAGCCACATCTGTAATACCTCCTTCATTTAACATTTGGTTTGTAACTGAACGCGTTTCGCGATTCTCCATTTTACCCGCTTGGCGTAAATCCACAATGAGCTGTCTATATGGTTTTCCTTCTAGCAACTCATTGTATAACTGACCGAATTGTTTAGCCTCATCAGTGATGAAATAACCGATGATCTCTTGTACAAGAATTTGATGATCCTCATCAAATATGATTGTGTGTTTCATAATGTAATATGTTTTGTTGGGTATATTATGGTGCTAAAGTAAGAAATCTATCTTACTAAAGCAATTCCTATCCTCAAAACATATACCTAGTCAGGCTATTACACTATATAAAATCTGGAATTGAAATGTTGGACCTACAGTTTCAGACAAACTACCTAAGATATTTTAAACACCATTGACACGGTGGTAAGCTCCTCAGTACTTGATATTTCTAGTGAAGCATTATGTAAATCAATAGTTGATTGCACATAACTTAGTCCCAGACCCATATGCTTATCATAATGAGCATTCCCAAGTCCGAATGGCTTCACTATCTCCTCAATTTTCTCTTTGGGGATAACCTCACCAGTATCAGAAATACTTAATTTAAGCTTGTCTCCTTCCACGATGGATACAACTTTCACCACGTTATTTTCGTTGGAGAACTTTATGGCATTCCCGATAATTTCTTTGATTGCACCTGAGATATAGTCTTCGACTCCCAGAAAACTATCGTTATCAGTAAGTGACACTTCAAGCCCAATATTATTATTGTCAGCACTCTCTTTTGAATCATCTATAACATCATTGACAAATTTGTTGAGATGTATTTCTTTCTTTATTATTTCATCTCCCAATGTTTGCATTTGAGTAATTTCAAGAGCTTTTTTTGAAAAACCATCTAATCTATCTACCGATTCCATTAGCATTCCAACAAATTCCTTTAAATCAGGGTCTTCAATCATGTCGTTTAGGAAATAAGTTGAACCAACAATTCCATTAAGCGGAGTTCTTATTTCATGGCTAATTAGATTTAGAAAATTATTTTTCGCTTCATCTAATCCAACTAGTTTTTTATTGGCAACTTCCAGTTTAAGATTTGATTCGTTTAGTTGTGCTGTTCTTTCCTGAACCTTTTCTTCTAGAACTACATTCATATTTTTGAGTATTTCCCTTTGAGTTTTCAACTCCAACTGGGTTTTTACTCTTTCCATTAATTCTCTTGCATCAAAAGGTTTAGTGATATAGTCCTGTCCTCCAACTTCAAAACCTTTTATGATATCATCTTTTTCAGTTTTTGCGGTCAGAAAGATTACTGGTACATCTTTGGTCCGCTCGTCAGCACGCAAGCGCTCACAGACTTCATAGCCATCCATTTCGGGCATCATAATGTCAAGGAGTATTAAATCCGGTGGATCACCTTCCCATGCTGTTTCAAGGGCATCTTCACCATTAATAGCTATTTGCTTTTCAAAATCTTCAAGTAATTCAACGAGGATATCAATGTTTTCCGGTGTGTCGTCAACGATAAGGATTGTGTTGTTATATAATTCTTCCATGGTGATTATTTTAATTCTTTTTCAATAATATCAAGTAATCTTAATGCGTTTTTAAATTCATAATTATTCAAATTTTTCACAAGACTATCAAGTAAATCTCCTGATAGTCCGGCTTTTTCAAATTCTAAAACTCCTTTCTTTGCAGTTGGGTTTTTAGATTTTAATAACACCCTAAATTTAGGTATTATTTCTTTAATGGCCTTAGGGTTCAAAGGCCTTATATTCGATGTGGTTCCAAAATGAATATTCGCAGAAATATTTGTAAATAACTCTTTTAGATTCGATTCAAGAATTAATATCTGATTCTCAATTTCTAGATTGTCTTTCGCAATAATGCTTACTTCCACCCGCTTACTTAATTCATGTAGTTTCTCAGCACAAATATTGCCCGTAACCCCTTTAAAAGTGTGTATCATCCGTTGAGCTGTTTCTTGATCGTTAATGGCAAGTGCTGCATTTAGTTCGGGAATGAAATTCTGATTATTGGAATAAAATTTCTCAAGAATACTTATGTAGAGTTTCTTTTTATTATTCAACCTTCTCAAGGCACTTTTTATATCTAAACCAGGAATGTCAGGAATTTCGATTGTCGATTTTTGATTATCGATTTTTGATTTTTGATTTTTATCAACAATTCTCTTATGCTTATTTGGTTTAATCCATTCTACCATAACCCCAAACATATCATCAGGATCGATGGGCTTAGTAACCATATCGTTCATCCCTTTTTCCATACACTTCTCCTTAACTCCCGACATTGCATCGGCTGTCATGGCAACAATTGGAATATCAGCAAACTGAGGGTTCTTTCGGATTTCTACAGTTGCCGAAAAACCATCCATTACAGGCATTTGTATATCCATAAACACAAGGTCATACTTTAAAGGTTCCGTTGATGATAATAGCATGTTTACGGCTTCCTGACCATTATTTGCAATATCCACTACGAATCCTTCTTCTTCAAGTAATTCACTGGCTACCTGTTGGTTTATTTCATTGTCTTCAACAAGAAGAATATTTGAACCAACAATTTTACTCAATGCCTTTTCATGTTTTTTACCAGTTATTTTTATTTCCCGGCTACTTCTAACATCCTTATCAAACACCTCCATTATTGTGTCAAATAATATTGAAAATGTATATGGTTTTGAAACATAGCCATCGAATCCTGCTCTTTTTACAGTCTCAGCAATTTTTTCACTCCCATAAGCTGTAACAAGAATTGTTTTTAGTTGATTGAAAATTGCTTTTTCTCGGATTCTTAGCAGGGTTTCGATACCATCTAACCCTGGCATTTGCCAGTCTATCAGTAGTAACTGATATTTATTATTATGCAATTCATCAAGCACTTTTTTACCTGAGTCAACAGTTGTAACATTAAAATTAAAAGATGTTAGGGCTTCGGTGATAATAGTCCTGGCTGTTTCATTATCGTCACATGCCAATACATTCATGTTGATTAAGTCTGATGATGCCTGGAATTCGGTACGTTTTTTCCTATCCTGAACTCCGAATATCCCTGTGAAATAAAATGTACTTCCGCTTCCTATTTCACTTTCAACACCAGTTATTCCACCCATTAGTTCAGCCAGTTTTTTACAAATAACCAAGCCCAATCCTGTGCCTCCATATTTTCTGGTTGTGGAGCTGTCAGCCTGACTAAATTCCTTAAATAATCGACCTTTTTGTTCTTCCGATAAGCCGATTCCTGTATCGCTTACAGCAAATTTCAATTTGAGCTTGTTGTTATCAAGATTTTCCAAAACACTTACCCCCACAATGATTTCTCCTTGCTCTGTAAACTTAATGGCATTGCTACAAAAGTTTGTAATTATTTGTCCAATACGCAAAGGGTCTCCAATAAGGTAGAAAGGAACATCTGGACTACTGTGGAGAGAAAACTCAATCCCTTTTTCCTGTGCCTTTTGAGAATTAAGATTGGATACTGTATCCAACACTTGTTCTAAGTCAAAATCTATCTTTTCAACATTTATTTTACCTGCTTCAATTTTTGAGAAATCGAGAATATCATTAATAATCCCCAAGAGTGAAATGGCTGAACGATCTACTTTTAATAAATAATCCAGTTGCTTTGGATCCAGTTTTGTTTTAAGTGCCAGATTGGTAAGACCAATGATGGCATTCATTGGAGTTCGAATCTCGTGCGACATGGTAGCAAGGAACTGGCTTTTGGACTGAGTGGCTGATTCAGCTACCTTTTTTTGAACTTCAATTTCATCTTTCTGTTCTCTAATCTCTTTTGTAGCATTCCTAACCTCAATTACTAATTCTTTTTGACGGCGTTTTAGATTGTCTGTACGCCAGCGTACTATGGCGATAATAAGTAACAATGCAACAATTCCATATCCTGATCTTGCCCACCATGTATGCCACCATGGTGGTAGTATGGTAAAGGCATACTCCACAGGTTCGCTCCAAATTTGTGCTTCCCCAATTGCACGCACTTTAAATGTGTATTTACCTGAAGGTAAGTTGCGGTATTCTGCATTGGCTTCTGAAGTAGGTAAACTCCAATTATCAACCAAACCCTCTATTTTGAAGCTATATTTAATTTTATGTGGTGCTGACCAATCAATGGCTGAAAAATAAAAATCAAGATGATTAGACTTGTGATCTAGCTCAAGGTTAAATGGGAAATTATAATTCCTGGCTACGCCATTAAATTCCATTTCAACACCAACATTATCTTTCAAATTTCGGTAATCAAAAAACTGCTCGTTAATTTCTATTCGATTGAGATGGATATTTGGAGGATCAACTGGGATATTAAAATTATTAAGATCCAACATGGTAAGGCTTTTTCCACTTCCCCACCAAATTTGATTTTTACTGTCTAATTCTGTACAACTTTGAATAAAAGCTATACCCTTCAATCCGTCAAGTTTATCATAAGTATGTATTGAATAGGACGTGCTATCTGGGGCCAACAAAAAGAGATTTAATCCACGACCAGTACTAACCCATATATTTCCATGGTTATCTTCAAGAATGGATTGGGCATTAGTATTACTTAAGCCCTCTTTTTCAGCAAACTGCGTAAATTCTTCGCCATTATAGGAGCACACCCCTCCGTTAACAGTTCCAAACCATAATTTGCCTGATCGGCTCTCAAATATGGTCTGGACATTATTGCTGCTTAAGCCCTCCTTTTCTGTGAAATGAGTAAAACTATTTCTATCATACATACATACACCACCACCTTCAGTACCAAACCAGAGATTGCCATTATGGTCTTCAATGATGGATGTCACATTATTGCTACTTAAACCTTCATTTTCGGTGAAATGGGTAAAATTTTCTCCATTATACATACTAACTCCTCCCCCGTAAGTTCCGAACCAGAGATTGCCAAATTTGTCCTCTACCA
Source organism: uncultured Bacteroidota bacterium (assembly GCA_937901015.1). Taxonomy (GTDB): domain Bacteria; phylum Bacteroidota; class Bacteroidia; order Bacteroidales; family F082. The sequence continues at coordinate 18,276 of CALCGQ010000112.1, forward strand.
TAGAAGAGACAACGTTATTACTTAAACCTTCTTTTTCAGTAAAATGAGTGAAGCTTGTTTGTATATCCTCAGAGTTCCCACGCTTAAACATCTTAACACCATCATCTGTTCCAAACCATAGATTCCCAGCCTGATCCTCAAGTATCGACCATACATTATCATTGCTTAAACCCTCTATATCAGTAATATGGGTAAAATTATTGCCATCATATTTGTTTATTCCGCCAGTAAATGTTCCCAGCCACAAATTATTTTGACTGTCCTCTAGTATCGACCATACTTCATGGTTACTTAGTCCTTCAGTTTCGGAAAAATTAATAAAAGAATTATTTTTATAAAGGTATACACCATTACCCCATGTGCCGAACCATATATTACCATCGTCATCTTCTGCTATGGATGTGATAGATATATTGCCAGATCCCTCTTTTTCAATATAATATGTGAATGTTTCACCATCATACATACTTACACCTCCACCAAAGGTACCTATCCAAATATTACCATTGTCATCCTCTAACATGGATGTTACCTCATTATTACTTAAGCCTTCATTTTCGGTAAATTGTGTAAAGTTTTCACCATTATACTTAACAACACCTCCTCCATACGTTCCGAACCAGATACTGCCTTTACTATCTTCCAAAATGGAAAAAACCCAATTATCAACTAAGCCATCTTTATCAGTATAATGTGTAAAGGTTTCACCGTCATACATACTAACTCCTCCTCCGAAGGAGCCGAACCATAGATTGTTATTGCGATCCTCCATTATGGATCTGATATTATTATTGCTTAGGCCCTCTTTTTGGGTAAAATGAGTAAAATTATCGCCATTAGATCCTTCGTTATCACTCAGGACAAGCTTACTTACACCGCCGCCTTCAGTTCCGAACCAGAGATTGCCATTATGGTCTTCAATAATAGATGTCACATTGTTGCTACATAAACCTTCTTTTTCTGTGAAATGGGTAAAACTTTCACCATCATACATACTAATCCCTCCTCCATAGGTTCCGAACCAGATATTGCCTTTACTATCCTCTATTATGGATAAAATCATATTATTACTTAAGCCTTCTTTTTCGGTAAAATGTGTGAAGTTTTCACCGTTATACCTGCTTACACCACCACCCATACTACCAAACCATAAATTGCCATTACTGTCTTTTAAAACAGTCATAATAGATGATGAGTTCAAACCCTGATCCACATCTATGTGTTTCATATTAATGCGAGCATTATTTCTAGAACTAGGAGGTAAAGCTTTAACCGGTATTGGGAGCAAACACGGAACAATATTCCCTTTTGTTGGTATGGGTATGCCTGTAGGTACAGTATCGCCTATGGAGTTAACCAATACAAAAGAAGAAGTGTCCACACCGGAGGTGAAGGTCCTAAGCTCATCTTTGTTTACATGTATTACGGTTAGGTTTTCTGGTATAATATGTTTGTTAGACTTTATATTAACTACCTTTGGTTTACCTGTAGAAATGATTTTTGGTCTTCCAACACTATCATGATCAATGACCTTACCAATGGCTGGAATAGGTTTACCTGTGATTATGGTATCACCTAAAGAATTAATTATGGGTAGTATACTGTCACCTGTTAGAGTATTAGTAGTGTATCCTACATCGGTATTTAAACTAAAAGAATTGGGAGATAGGTTTAAAGGCATTGTACTATCAGTTAAGCCTTGCTTTTCGCCATTGCAAAAAGTCAGAAACATAGTAATTATGAGGATCGAAATTGTTTTCTTCATCTTAACTTACTATAAAATAACACTAATACACTTTGTTGTTTTTATCCAATCGCTTTATGACAGTTTTGAGTAAACTTAAGCCTTCAGGTTGCAATTTACAAAATTTATTAATGTCTTTTGAGAGTTGCTACGAAGTCTGATGTTGTCTGTAGTTCGTTTATCCTGTATGTTTTTTGCAGCAATCACCTGGTTATGTGGATATGGCAAGATATCTTATTGTTATATGCAATCTGTTGATCTTATGACTTAAATCATCTTTTCAAAATCGCTTAAATTGCTCAAATAAAATTAAATCATTATATTAGCAGGTCATATTACCAATCGCTTAAGTTGAATAAATAATAAACTAAAATTACCACTATGAAGAAATTAAGTATGTTATTTGCCCTTATGTGCATGATGATTTTCCCAATGATTCAGTTACAAGCACAAGAGCAGGGAGTTGCTGAGAATGATATTGTTGGCATCTGGATAAATGAAGAAACCCAAGATACCCTCAGTATTTATAAACTAGGTGACAATTTTTTTGGAAAAATAGATGAGCTTAAGGAACCAAATGATTCTAACGGGAATCCTAGAACAGACATAAACAATCCAGACCCCAAGCTTAGAATGCGCCTACTCAAAGGTTTAACTTTTTTGACGGGTTGTGAATTTGACCACGATGAATGGGATAATGGTAGTTATTATAATTATGTTACTGGTGAAACAAATAATTGCAAGATAAAAATACCTGATGTAAATAATAAGAATCGTTTAAGTATAAAAACCTTTAGCGCTACATCAAGTGGTAAAACAACTTATTGGACGAAGAAAAAAACGAATTAGAACTGTATTTTATTACTCTTTGTTTTTGACATTATGTGATACCAAATGAATTCCTCTACCGCAGGTAGACAGGGTTTCAGTATAGGGGTCTTTATTAATTTCGTCACAAGAATCAAGGAACCAGCCTGAATACTAGCAGTAGTTTGGTTGTTTATTTTGAATCACAAAATCAATTGCTCACTGGTTTATGTTACTCTTTTCTCATGCTTTGATTCTATGGTGACTTAAATAATTTGCCAGTTAATTCAATCGCCTTCTTAAAATTGTATTTGCCAACCAAAATCTTAATCTCACTAAATACATCATTTTTATAACCTGCATTCTCTAAAGCCTCAATGCATTGTTTTGACTTTGGACTTTTCTTATTGATGAGTGCTACCAATTCGGGTAATAGTTTTTGAATTGCTTCATCATCAATTTCCACAGTTTCTTTCCCTTTTCCAAAATCAAGATTTACTGATATATTCTCAAATAGAATAGTTAAGTCTTTTTCCAATTTAGTTAGTTCAACTTCAAACTTATCCATGTCTTTCTCAAGAATACTGTTCTCTACTATTTTAGTTTGTTCATGGATTTTATCTGCTCCAATATTTCCAGTCACTCCCTTGAGTGTATGGATCAATCGATGAGCGGTTTCATGATCATCTTTAGCCAGCGTATCTTTAAGTTCAGTTATGAAATTTTGATTATTGGTATAGAACTTTTCCAGAATGCTTAAATAGAGTTTCTTTTTGTTATTCATTCGGGCCAAGGCGCTTTCAATATTTAATCCAGGTATAACAGGAATATCTGGCTGTTGGTCTTTGGTCTTTGGTCTTTGGTCTTCCGTCTCCGGTCTTTTAACTTTTCATCCGGTTTAATCCACTCCACCATCACCCCAAACATTTCATCAGGATCAATGGGTTTGGTGACCATATCATTCATACCCGCTTCAAGGCACTTTTCTTTGACACCTGACATTGCATCAGCAGTCATTGCAATGATGGGAACATCATTATATTGAGAGAGATTACGGATCTCCATTGTTGCGGTAAAACCATCCATTACAGGCATCTGAAGGTCCATAAACACCAAATCATATTTTGATGGCTCGCCGGATGCTTTTATCTTATCAAAGGCTTCTTTTCCGTTATTTGCAATTTCAACCACAAAACCTTCATCTTCCAATAGTTCAACTGCAACTTGTTGGTTAATCTCATTATCTTCGGTCAGTAATACGGTGGCTCCCGAAATTTTCTGCAGGGCCTTCTTATGTTTTTTACCTCTTTCTATTCTGATTCGTGATGTTCGAATGTCTTTTCCGAAAACATTCATGATGGCATCAAATAGTGTTGAATAAGTAAAGGGCTTTGATATGAAATGATTTAATCCAAATTCTTTAGCCGCTTCAGCCACCGATTCACTTCCAAAGGCACTGATCATTATGATCTTTAGGTCGTTTAGTGAATTTTCTTGTTTAATTTGTTTGACAACATCCAAACCATCCATTTCTGGCATAAGCCAATCAATAATCAAGAGTTCGTAGTGATTTGTTTTTAGTTCTTCTAAACAATCTTTGCCTGATTTGACTAAGTTTATTTCAAAGCCAAAGGTATGGATAGCTTCTTTCAGAATTGCTCTTGCTGTTGAATTATCGTCGCATGCTAATATTTTAATGCTTTTTAGGTCATCGGGAGAATTAAATTCGGTACGTTTATCAAGGTCCTGAACACCAAATACTCCGCTAAAATAAAAGGTGCTACCTTCTCCTTCTTTACTTTCCAGCCAGGTGGTTCCACCCATTAATTCAGCAAGTCGTTTACTTATGGCCAGTCCCAAACCTGTTCCTCCAAATTTACGTGTAGTAGAACTATCGGCCTGGCTAAATTCCTGGAACATTTTGCCTTGTTGTTCTTTACTTAAGCCAATCCCGGTATCTTTAACGGAAAAATTAATTTTAATTTTATTGTCTTCAATCTGCTCTCCGAATTCGACGCCAACCACCACTTCCCCTTTCTCCGTAAATTTGATGGCATTGCTGCAATAATTTGTGATAATTTGCCCTACTCGCAAAGAGTCGCCATGCAAATAAAAAGGAACCTCTTTATCTATTCGGATGTTGAATTCAAGTCCTTTGTCTTGTGCTTTGCCGGCATTTAAATTGCTAATATTTTCAAAAACTTCTTCCAGATCAAATGCTACGTTTTCAATGTGTAACTTTCCTGCCTCAATCTTAGAAAAATCAAGTATATCATTAATAATACCCAATAAAGAAAATGCAGAACGGTCTACTTTTTCTAAATAGTCCTTCTGCTTAGAATCCAGATTTGTTTTTAAAGCAAGGTTTGTTAAACCAATGATTGCATTCATTGGTGTGCGGATTTCATGCGACATCGTAGCTAAGAAACTGCTTTTTGCCTGTGTAGCTGCTTCGGCTGCTTCTTTTGCATATGCTAATTCCTGTTCCATTTCCTTTCGCTCAGTTATTTCAAATCTTATGGAAAGGTATTCTTTGGGCTTACCAGCTGAGTCAAGAATAGGCACTACAACAGTATCAACCCAATAATATGACCCATCTTTACATTTATTTCGAACTTCGTTTCGCCAAATATTGCCCTTCGCAATAGTTTTCCACAAATTAAACCAGAATTCCTTTGGATGTAAGCCGGAGTTAACGATTCTGTGATTCTTCCCAATTAATTCTTGTTTCGAATACTGAGAAACTCTGCAAAACTCATCATTTACATGAATAATGTTCCCTTTTTTATCAGCGATAGATACAATGGCTGACATATTTAGCGCCTGATTCTGTGAGCTAAGTTGTGAGTTCAGGTTTTGGATATCCTTTAAAGATGATTCCAAATCCATAGTTCGTTCTGCTACTTTTAATTCGAGTTCTTCATTTGCTTTTATGAGTTCCTTTTCTCGTTTCTTTAATGCTTCTCGCATCAGCACCATTGATTTTCCAAGCTGATCATGTTCAGAATAAATCTTAACTCCAACATTATAATTGCCATCAGCTATTTTTTCGGCTGCTTGTGTTTTATCTTTTTGAGATTGGATGATTCTATTGAATGAATCTGCCAAGATTCCAATTTCATCTTTACTATGAATATCCAGATCTAAATTTACAACACCTTTTGAAAGACTAACAGCAGCCTCTGTTATTACGGCAATTGGCTTAGAAAACCTTCCTATTATAATGATTGAGAAAATCACCCCAATAATTAGAGCAAATAAACCTACAACACCAATGAGTATTATAGTTATCAAATTTTGAGCCTGAAACTCAGGGCCTAATGTATCTTGCTGTAATTTTACTTCACGCTTAATGGTTTCAATACTAGTTGCAATTTGGGGGCCAATAACATCAAGTATATCTTTTTGAATCTTGTTTCTCTTTTGAATTACCTTAACGAGCTGAACGAATGTACTTAGGTATGTCTCCTTTAATTCCTGCACCTGATTGGCCAATTGAATTCTTTGTGGGTTTTGTAAATCACTAATTAATATGTCCATTTGTTTATGTAGAATAGAAAACTCTAAATAAACTCTTTCAACTGATAATGAATCATTTTTATCAAGAAATTTAGTCACATAAAGGCGGCCAAGTAATACGTGCTTTAAAGCATGGGCCGCATGAAATGAAGCCACTTCATCATTGTCTTCTTCTGCTGATTCTAAGATACTTGATAGTGCTTTTTCCATTGAAGGCCCGTGAACATCAAGTACTGAAAACACAAAGTAATTACGGTTATTTCTTAGTTCTACAATTTTTCGAAAATTAGCGTCGTATTCTTTTAATCTATGGTTAATAAGTACGACTTCATCCTTTTGTTCAGGATCTGTGATTTCTTGGATTCCTTCATTAATCAATTTTTCTAGTAACTTATAAACTGTTTTATAATCTTCAATAAATACACTATCTCCATTTACCTGAAAATTCTTCACAGTCATTCTTAACTTTAACATATTGGACTGTATGCGTCCGGTAATATTAGTGGTTCTAGCAATACTTCTGTATTTACTAAAACTTTTAGATGCTGTCGAAATTGAAAAAAATGAAACTAATCCAAGAATAACAATGAGGGTAATCAAAGTTCCAAAACCAATCTGTAAGCGCCTTTTAAAATTTAAATTCTTCAACATATCTTTGTTTTACTTACCAAAATTGCAAAAATTGTATCTTTCAAATTAATTTAACATCTATAGCTCTCTTAAAAATTCTATTGCTTTCTTAAAATTGTATTTTCCAATAGAAGTCTTTATCTCATCAAAAATCTCATTTTTATAACCAGCCTCTTCCAACTCCTTTATCAATCCCTTTGCTTTGGGACTCTTTGCTTCAAGTAGTTGTTTTAACTGTAGTTATCAAGCTGTTCAAAATGCACTAATGCTAGTTTAAAATTATACTTAGATACTGCTCTTTTAAGTTTACTGAATTCATCTGAGACCAAACCAGCATTATCAAGTTTACCAATAACTTCTTTGGCCTTGGGGCTTTTCTTTTTGAGCAATTCTCCAAGATCTGGGAGTAGTGCTTTTATCTGTTCAAGGTCAACATTTTGAACAACTTCCTTTTTGTCAAGTTGAAGCCCGGATTTTATTGCTCCTAACAAACTAGATAGTTTTAACTCAAGGGTTGTGATTTCCTTTGTAAATTCATCATATTTACTGTTTAGGAGTAATTTCTCGATGTCTTTTATATAATAATGCAAATCATCAGCGCCAAGATTGCCTGTAACACCTTTTAGTGTATGAACGAGACGGTTGGCAGTTTCATAATCTTTATCCTTAATCTTATATTTCAAGTCGGTTATAAAGTCCTGATTGCCATCATGGAATTTACCCAATATATTAAGGTAGAGTTTCTTGTTTTGGTTCAATCTACCTAATGCTCCTTCAATATTCAATCCCTGAATGTTGGGGATCTCAATAACAACTTCTTTCTTTATTGACTGAAGTGAATCAGGTTTTAGCAAGTCGGTTTTAAAACCTTTGGTTTTTGTAATCCATTGCAGGAGTTTAGCAAAAACTTCATCAGGGTCGATGGGTTTAGTTACCATATCCATCATGCCTATTTCCAGAACTTTCTCTCTCACACCAGTCATGGCATCAGCAGTCATGGCAACTATTGGCAAGGTTTTGTAGCCCTCTAATTTCCGGATTTCGATAGTAGACTTATAACCATCCATTACTGGCATTTGAAGGTCCATAAATACCAATTGGTATTTTGATGGCATACCTGATGCCTTTATCATATCTAAAGCAACCTTGCCATTATCAGCAATTTCAACATTCATACCAGCATCTTCTAGCAGTTCGCTAGCTACTTGTTGATTAATCTCATTATCCTCAACCAATAGTAAATTTGCACCTTCTATTTGCTTCAGGTCTTCCTTATGTTTTACACCTTTTTGGGTAAAACGAGATTCGCGTTTTACATCTTTACCAAATACACCCATTATAGTATCAAAAAGCAATGAATAGCTAACAGGTTTCATAAGGAAACCTGAAAGATCAAGATCCTTTGCTTTGCTCAAAACCTCCTCCTTACCGTAAGCTGTGACCATTATAATTAGTGGTATTTTTGGTATATCAGGATCTTCAAAAATCATTTCAGAAGCTTTCAATCCATCAATGCGAGGCATTTTCCAATCCATCAAAACCAACTCATATGGTTTGTTTTTTGCTTGTTTTAGTTCTCCAATGGCTTCTTCTGCTGAAGCCGCAGTAAATACTTCGAATGTAAATGATTCTAATGCTTCTCTAAGTAGTTCTCGGGATGTTTCATTATCATCACAGACCAAAACCTTCATGCCTCGTAGGTCAATAGTCGGTTTGAAATCTCTTTTTCTTTCTTCTGATGGTTTATCTACAACAATGGTGAAATAGAATGAACTTCCTTTGTCTTTTTCACTCTCAACCCAAATTTCTCCTCCCATGAGGCTAACCAGTTTTTGGGATATGGTGAGGCCAAGTCCGGTACCACCATATTTTCTCGTTGTTGAGGTGTCGGCCTGAGAAAAGGCTTTAAACAACTTCCCTTGTTGTTCTTTTGTTAAACCTATACCTGTATCCGTTACGGCAAAACGTAACTTATAGTTATCTTCATTTCTTTCAATTAGTTTGGCTGAGATCACCACTTCACCGCTTTCAGTAAACTTAACTGCGTTTGAACATAAGTTAGTAATGATCTGGCCTATACGTAGTGGGTCACCGACCATATTCACAGGTACATCAGCCTCAGTATTAAATATCACTTCAAGGCCTTTTTCCTGAGCTTTCACTGTTACAAGGTTTGAAACGGTGTCAATAACCTGTTCCAAATCAAAGTCGATATGTTCAATATTTAGTTTCCCAGCTTCGATTTTAGAGAAATCAAGAATGTCATTAATAATTCCTAATAATGATTGTGCAGACCTATCGATTTTCTGAATATAGTCGAGTTGTTTAGTGTTTAAATTTGTTTTTTGAACCAGATGTGACATTCCAATAATGGCATTCATCGGGGTTCTGATTTCATGGCTCATATTTGCAAGGAAATCACTTTTTGCCTTGGTGGCAGCTTCTGCAGTTTCCTTTGCTTCAGCCAATTCAAATTCAGCTTCTTTTCTTTTGGTCACATCCTCTTCAATTAGAACTAAATGTGTCATCTCACCTTTTGCATCTAAAACACCTGATATGGAAATATGGGCCCAAAAAGTGTTACCCTCTTTATTCTTGCTTTCAAGTTCTGCCTTCCATATACCATCCTTAATTACTACATCCTGTATTTCATTAAATTTCTTTTCACTGATGGCTCCATTTTTAATGATTGTATGAAGTTTTCCAATAACCTCATCACTAGTATATCCTGTTACTTTAGTGTATTCAGGGTTTACATATTCGCAAATTCCATCGGGAGAAACAATGGTTATTATAACAGGATTGTGTTCAACTGCGGTGAGTAGTTTTAATATTTTATCATCAGCTAACTTACGTTCTGTTATATCCTGAGTTACACCATACATATTAAGTGGTTTTCCATTTTCGTCCCAATTCATAATACCCAAGGCATGAATCCATACAATCTTGCCATCAATAGGTCGTTTAAATGGGAAGGTTGCATCATATGTAGGGTATTTGCCGGAAATGGCTCCGTTAAATTTATCATCAACATCTTTAGCTATGTCAGGATCTCCTGCTACTACAGCATCAAACCAGTCTGATATTTTGTAAACCTGATTCTCTTCTGGTATCATACCAAAGATGGCAGTTGCTCTATCAGACTGATGATATAAATTATCTTTGGTGAAATCTATATCCCAAAAACCTGACATGGTTAATTCCAAAGCATTGTCAGACAACATATTTATTTTCTGCAGCTCTTCTTCGTTCTTTTTGCGCTCACTTATGTCTCTTGTAAAGGCAATAATTTGTTCAACATCACCAAACTTTATATATGATGCCGTTACTTCAATTGGGAAAAGTTCTCCACCTTTTCTTTTATTACTAGATTCAAAATTTACGATGCCCTCTTTTATAATTTTACCAGAAAGATGTTTCCAGCTTTCTTTGGTAAGGTTTGGATCAATATCAAATACACATAGTTCCAACAATTCTTCTTGTGAATATTCTAAAGATGTCCAGCTCTTTTTATTTACATATTTTAATTTGCCGCTATTTACATCAATCCATAGGATTGAATCGCCTGCATTATCTAAGGCATATCTTGATAATAACAATTTCTCTTCAGCTTCTTTCCTTTCAGTAATATCTGAAAAAGTAATTACAGCACCAACACATTTTTCTTCTTTAATTATTGGTTTACTGATATAGTCAACAGGGAATGGACTTCCGTCTTTTTTCCATAGAACCTCAGTGTCGACACGGTTGGTGGAGGAATGCGTGTAAGTTTCATACATTGGGCAATCCTCAACGGGATAATTGCTACCATCGGGTAATTTACTGTGAATTAATTTGTGAATATTTCGGCCTAGGATTTCATCCTGACTATAACCAAGCATCCTTGTTGCTGCGGTATTTACAAAGGTGGTATCACCATGTATATCAACTCCAAGAATACCTTCACCTGCTGATTCTAGAATAAGGCGGTTTTTTTCCTCTGTTTCCTGTAATTCAGCAGTACGTTCTTCAACTTTTACCTCAAGCAATTCCTTGCTTTTTAGCAATTCGTCCTCTGCAGTTTTTTTAATATGGAAGTTAGCAATCTGAATGGCAATAGCCTCTATTAAATGCTGTTCTTCCTTCATAAATGGACCAATATCTGAAGCAGGTCTTTCTTCTGTATAATAAACTTCAATATAACCAGATACTTCTCCGTTAATCAAGATATCCTCTTTTTGGCTCCAAATACTGCTAGCAAAACTATCAGACAAATAGTCCTGATTTAAAAAAATAATTTTGGCGCAGGTGATATCAGGGTATTGCCAGGATGGTGGTATAATATTAACAATTTTATTCAGTAGATTAGTAATAGTGGTGCTCTCATCATCTGAAATTTTGTAAACTTCATATAAGCAGTTAAGTTCTTTCACCCTTTCACCAACCTCATTAATTAGTTGCTTTTGTGCTTCTTCTTTTTCAATGAGTTCCTTTTCCCTCTTAACAAGTTTGGTGTTCATAAGGTTAAAGGACTTCGCTAAGTGGCCTAATTCATTCTTGGATTTAGTTTCTATAATAGTATT
>CALCGQ010000113.1 GCA_937901015.1 uncultured Bacteroidota bacterium
TGTGCATCTCCATAAACGTGAGTTAGTAATAATTGGTATTTTATTAAACTCATGATAATTAACTAGTAGGATGCTCTGAAAATGATAGTATAAAATCAGTCTTCTAACCCTAGACCCATTTTTTTAATTATTGACATACACAGCTCCGCCACCTCACTCACATGATATAACTTATTGCTGCATGAAAAAGCAAAGCTATAATTTTTGAATTATGTTTTCAAAAATAGACTAATAAATGTACCAACATATGAAAGTGTAATAGGAAAATAGATGTATTGAAATAGTGTATTATTTGTCTTCTCTATCTATATTCATTTTCAAAAATTCAATCATCTTATAGTACTTTTCCTTACTATAATTCCTCGTATCACACGATAGTATTGCAACATAGGCTTTCTCGAAATCCTGCGCCCGACCATAAGCAGTCGCCTTGTTGAAAAGACTAGTCTCAAATCTTGGATAAATACTAAGTCCTTCGTTTAGATAATATATTGCCAAACTACTGTCGTTATTAGTGGAGGCTATGATAGCCAGGTTATTATAAACAGCAATATTGGTTGCGTTATATTCCATTGCCTTATTCAAATCTATCTCTGCCTGCTTATATTTCTTAAGATTTAAATTTGCAATTCCCCTATGCATATGTATTGGATTTGAAAGTGCATCAAGGGTTGTTAGCTTGCTGAAAGCTAGATCAGAATATGCTATTACCTGATTATAATTATTTTTATTTCTGTATTTTAATAATTTGTTGATATTAAGCTCCGATTGATATAATGTCCATGAATAATATATGGACCCAACAATCATGATAATTGCCAGTGGACTTAGTTTATTGTCTATACGAGAGGTACTATTTTCCTTTCTAAAAGATAATTGATAATAGTTGCCAATAATAATTGCAAACATTATAGCCAAATACATCTGATGATTTATTCTTTCAAGTGGAAAAGTAAATGATGCGATTATCAGATAACCAATAATTCCTGAATTAATTAGGATTATGAGAAGTCTCTTATTTTTATCTTTTTCTTTTCTTAGTATGGTAACTGAGTAGTATCCAATTATTATAAATGTAAGAATGTATAGCACTAGGCCAATTATTCCCTTTTCTGCCAATACCCATAGAAAATCATTGTGTGGGCGTCTCCAATTCTGAAATTCTAACGTGTCGTTGTATGGATAATATTTTGGAATATCCAGTTTCCAGTTTCCAGCTCCAACTCCCAATAATAGATTTTCTTTTGATAGATCAATGGTTGATTCCCATATATTTAATCTTCCCCGATTATCCAATGAATTCTTATCAAATATTGACATTACCTTATATTCAAGATTATCCAATGCACCTGATCTCTTCATAATCATATAACTGGCAGAAGACAATGTAAGTAATATAAGAACCAAGGTAAAAATCCAGTTACGTGTTTGAGTTCTATTCAGACTTTTCTTCACTAATATTGTTCTCACTCCATAAATAACCAAGATTATTATGAAAACAATTGTGGCAACCCAAACCGATCTGGTTTGAGTAATTATGAGTATTATAGTTGATGCTAAAACAGAATAAATACTTAATATTTTCCAATATTTTTTTAATGTTAGTGCTCCATATATATTGAAAGGAAGCATAAGAAATAATGATGTTGAGAATTGATTTTTTTGTCCCATCAATCCTGTAACCTTGTAAAGTGCTAAAAATTGTTCATGACCTGTTGTACCAGGCACATTTTCAAGGTATTGATAGTAACCTATGGTGGTAGATATAATTGTGCTGATAATTACTCCCATTACTAATAATGGTATTGATCTCTCATCTTGAATAAAAATCTGAGTAGCTATTATCAATAATAAAATCGTGAGGATAGTTTTGGTAATGTCAAATAATCCTTCAGCTGGGTTAGTGGCAAAAAATAGAGTGAATACCGACCATACTAAATACAGAAAAAAGATGGGGAATATAGTAAAGACAATAAATTCAAATCGATGCCTCTCATTCTTGGGCTTAATAATATTAACAATGTATAGCCCAAATAATATAACACCTAAGAGTGTTAATCTTGCGGCAAGATTTGGGTCAAGTGCTTGTGGTGTGTAAATTAAAGGTAGAACGACAATTGCTGAAAAAATTAATGAATATAATTCTATGGATGTTGATTTCTTAATTTTTGTTTTTTTCTGCCTTTTAGTGCTCATTGCAACTTTTTATTTTCCTTTTTTGAATTTTGTCTAATATATGGAATATCTAAAATATTGATTTAGATCCAAATGGGAATAAATGTTTCATAGTTAATACAATTAATATGGTTGGTTTTATAATTGATTTATTTATAAATACCTTGGTATATTCTATTAAATCTCCAAACTAACAATTAAAGTTTTAGTGGTAACTATTCTTAATTCAACTATCAATTTGGGACCTTTAAATATTAATTATCCAGTATAATGAAGATAACAAAACTAAATAATTATTGATCTTCTGTTAAAATTTGAAGATTTTATTATTAATAGAAATGCTAAAAAATTATTTCTTTATTCATATTTCAATTTATTAACTCGAAATAATTGAAATATGAGCAATATTTAGTTATTTTTTTACCACCTACAAAATAAGAGCAATTTTCACGTAAAAACGCGTCTATTATTTCTGAAATTCACACGTTTTTTTTGGATATTTTACGATCATATAATTGTTAAATATTTAGCCAAATATTCATAGCATATTTAACTAATAATTAATCGAATTTATTGTTGGTAATTTAAGGACATATTTTAGCTATAATATCCTAAAATATTTGCATAAACCATTGGATTAAAGTGTTAACTAATTTCTTAAAAATGAAGATATGGCCATAAAAATACAAAATATTATCACTTTTTCTTTATGATATTTTATAGTTTTGGTGATAATATATTGCTAAAATAGATATAAAATTTTACGGAAAACAATTCTCATTTCAAAAAATGTAATATTAAGCATTACAACTAGTTATCTAAATTGCTAGCTAATCGACATTTTATTGAAGGGTTGTTTAAAACCATTCTAAATTAGAAGGGAATAAAATTTAACTAAAAATTAACTTGTATGGTATGTTATTTTAATTTAGTTTTGTTCTAAATAAGAATGTGAACTGTTAGTATTTAACAAAAAAAAGTTATTACTTTTAAAACTCAAAAATTAATGTTGTTTTTACTAATATTTTATACTAATTTTATTTATCTAAAAATGTTCGAAAAAATAAATTGTTTATCCACTAATCTAAAATTTGAAATATGAAAGAAAAGTTACTTTTAGTGTTATTTGTAACGCTAGGCTTATTTTTTACATCTAATGTCTTTTCGCAAGAGAGCAATAGTGTGAAAGTAGCCAATGATTATGAGCTTGTTCAAGCTATGAACAATCCAGATGTAATTTCCGTGGAGATTACTCAGGATGGTTATTATGAAAGCCTTGGCGACTATGTCATTAATGGCACAGTTGTTACATTGGGTGAATTCAATGGCGGCTCACGTGCAGCTTGTACATTGTCAATCTCTAAAAGCGATGGTTGTTTTGTCACAGGAACAGCTGCTGGAGTAGTTACTGCTTCCACAAGTGGTGACCCTTCATGTCCACCTACTCCTTCATCAGGGGCTTATGGATGGAGCGTTACTAATAAACCCGCAGGTGCAACTGTTGTTTTTATCGACGGTGTTTATACTCTTGAAATGGATTTCACTGTTGATATGCCAGGACAGTATACCTTAAAGTATGCATGGGATGATTTTAACGTGGCAACAACAAACGTATTCTTTTGGAGTACTCCAACTGTTACGCTTACCCCAACAACAGACGATTGTGGAGAGCAGTCATTCTCCTATACCATGGATGCAGGAGTTTATCCTGGTCCTCAAAGCATGACCGAGTTATGGGAAGTAACAGATGGTAGTTTAACTACAGTTAGTTTTACTGCCCCAACAGGTGGAACTTTTACATTTGATCCAACTGATGCAGAGTTTTCAACCCTTGATCAATGTGGAGATTATACTATAGAGGTAACTGTTACAAATCCTGCCAATGGAGCTAACTGCTCAAGTAGCGATTCAAAAGATATCTATATATATGATACACCACAAAATTTAAATGCTGGAATGAATCAGGATATATGTGAAGTAGGTGGTGTTTTTTCTACTCCTATTTCGGGTACACATGACCTTGTTACCTGTGATGATGGTTCAACACCAACAGTTGCATGGTCTCACACTGGAGGCGGTGGTTCTGGTACCATATCCTTTGCCAACTCAACGGCTAGCAGTACTACTGTATCATCAACAGCTTGTGGTGAATATGTTCTTACTTTTACTGTTACTAACGGTAACTGTGTTACAAGTTCAACAACTACAGTTAATTTCTACGATTTAGCTGATGGTTATAGTGCCGGAGCAGATCAAGATGTTTGTGAAACTGGTTCTGCCTATTCAGCTACTCTTGCTGGTGTTACTGGAACAGTTAGCTGTGGTACTTTAAGTGGCGTATGGACTGTTACTGGTGGTTCTGGTAGCGGTACAATTACATTTGCTGATGATACCGATCCAACTACAACTGTTACATCAACAGCATGTGGAGATTATGTATTAACCTATACTGTAACAAATGGAGGAGCTCCATCATGTGATGTTTCCGATGCAATGACATTAACTTTTTATGACCTTGCAACTAATGTTGAAGCAGGTGATAATCAGGATGTTTGTGAAGATGGTTCAGGTTTCATGACAACGCTTGGTTCTTCTTATACAGATGTTAGTTGTGGTACTACAAGCGGAATGTGGTCTGTTACCGGTGGTTCTGGTAGTGGAACAATTACATTTGCTGATGCAACAATGACAAATACAACTATTACATCCACAGCATGTGGAGATTATGAACTTACTTACACTGTAACAAGTGGTGGAGGTACTGCTTCATGCGATGCATCTGATGTAATGACAGTAAACTTTTATGATCTAGCAGCTGGTGCATCCGCTGGAGATGATCAAGACGTTTGTGAAAATTCAGGTTATTCAGCAACACTTGCTGGTTCATTAGGAACAGTTAGTTGTGGAACAACAAGTGGTCTTTGGACGGTTACTAGTGGTACTCCTTCAGATATTACTTTCGCAGATGATACAGATGCAACTACAACTGTTACATCAACAACTTGTGGTGAATACGAATTAACCTATACTGTAACCAGTGGAGGAGGTACAGCAACTTGTACAACTTCTGATGCAATGACACTTACTTTCTATGACCTTGCAACTAGTGTAGATGCTGGTGCAGATCAGGATGTTTGTGAATATAATGCACCAGGAAAAACACCTGGATTCCCTTACCAAACTGCTCTAGATGCTTCATTTGTAGGTGGAAATTGTGGTACTTCAAGTGGAATGTGGTCTGTTACTGGTGGTACCGGTACAGGAACAATTTACTTTACTGATGCTTCTGTTTCTAATACAACTGTTACATCAACAGCTTGTGGTGAGTATGTACTAACTTACACTGTAACAAGTGGTGGAGGTACTGCAACATGCACTGTAACTGATGATATGACATTATATTTCTACGACTTACCTGATAACGTGAGTGCTGGAACTGCACAAGATGTTTGTGAAGATGGCGCAGGTGATTTTATAGCTTCTCTTACAGGTAGCTTTGGTTCTGCTAACGATGTATCATGTGATAATGGTACAGCACCAACAGTAGAATGGTCAGCAGCAGCAGGAAATCCTGGTACTACTACATTTACAACAGCAACATCAACTACTACTGATGCTGAAGTTAGCGTTTGTGGTTCATACACATTCTGGTTTGAAGTAACAAATGGTCCTGGTTGTTCAGTTTCGAACTCTGTAACTGTTGACTTCTTCGATGAACCAGAAATTCTTAATATTGTAGCTCCTGACAAAGTATGTGGTTATACTACTTCTGCTATTACAGGTTCTAATTCAATGAGTTGTGGAACACCAACTGTTGCATGGACAACAACATCCTCACCTGCTGGTGCTGCAACTCCAACTTTTGGTAATGGTACTACTGATAATCCAACAGTAACTGTTACTACTTGTGGTGAATACACATTCGAATATTCTGTATCCAATATAACTGGTTGTGAGACAACTTCAAGTACAACTATTATTTTCTATGATCCACCATCTATCACTGTCGCACAAGGTACTCCTTCAGGAGATGTATATACTTGTTCTTCAGTAAGCTATAATGTTACCAATTCGGCTTGTGGTTCTTCTTTATGGACTTACAGTTGGAATGTTACAGGCGGAACCATTTCCGGTTCAAGCGTGGGCACAGGCATTACAGTAATATGGGATCAAACATCAGGAACTGCCGCTGGTAATGTTTCTTGTACAGCTAGTACAATTGGTTTAAGTGGTTGTGGAGATGTTGATGACTTGGACGTTGATTTAATCGAACCAACATTCCAAGGTCAGGTTAAATACTGGAATGAGTTTGAAACTTATATGCCAACTCCATTCCCAACTAACTTCAATGGTGCTTATCCTCAGGATTATTTCTATGCTGAATTATGGGATGGCTCAACCATGAGAGAATCAACTATTGTGCAACCTAACCTGCAGTTTGGTCTTTCAGGAGATAGTACATTATTATCTTATTATGGATTTACAATTCCAACTACTTTAGATGGATGTTCAGGTACCTATTATGTAAAAGTATGGGACGGTGGTCTTTCTTATGACCCTGGTGCGCCTGCAGGTTCTGCACCTCTTGGAGCATCATATACCTATACTAACTGGGGTGGTGTAAATGCTACTGATGCATATGCTATTCAGTTAATGGCAGCAGGAAGTGACCTTAATACTTCTTACCCATGGGTTGGACTAAATTCAGGTTCACCATTATATGGATTCTATTCAAATGATATAGCTGATGTTAATACTTCAGGTACAACAATTACAGCACTTGATGCACTTATTGTTAACTATCGTGCGGTTGGACTTTTAGCTAACTATCCAAATAGTGGTTCTAACTTATTTAGCCCTAACTTTGCCGTAGCCGGTAGAATGGTAAGTGAATTACCAGATCCAACATGGGATGATTACTTCGCTTCTTGTGTAACTAAAGGATCTTTCTGTGATGACGTTCAGTTTACTCATAGTGGAGATGACTATATGTATTACGACGATGCGGCCGATCATAAATATATGTCAGCAGCCCTACCTTGGTTACCTGAAGCTAACCTAATGAATATCTATTATACAGCAGAGGGTGATATCAATGCATCGTATGTTCCAACAAGTGGTGGATTCAAATCACTGGAAAATATTGATCTTGTATATGAAAACCTAGTGGGAACACATGTTGATCAAGTAATTACAATTCCTGTGAAAATTGATCGCGATGCTGAAGTGAACGCTATTTCATTATTCATGAACTATCGTAACGACTTGATTGAAGTAATTGGAACTAATTATGGTGAAGATTATGTATTTATTGATCAAGAAGAAGGTATCCTTAACATTGGTTGGTTCAGTACCGACACAAGAGATGTTGAAGCTGAAGAGATCATCGCACAAATTAAAGTACGTGTACTTGCTGAAATTCCAGAAGGTACCGAACTATTCGAATTAAATATGAATACTGAACTTGCTGATGCTACAGCTACTCCAATTGAAGATATTACTCTGAAGACCATTGGTGTAACAACTGATAAAGTAGCATTCACAGGTACTGAATTAACAACCAGTATTTATCCAAATCCATTTAGTAATAGAACAACCATTACTTACACACTTCCAGAAACTGGAAAAGTAAGAATTGATGTAATCAATAATATGGGAACTGTTGTTGCTAATATAGTTGAAGAAGTACAAGAAGCTGGTGTACAGAGTTTAGTTTATAACGCTGACCTTAGTCCTGGTATTTACTTCTATTCAATCACACTACAGGGAGAAGCTAATACTTACTCTACTGTTGAGAGGATGATTGTTGTAAACTAATTCCAATTTATAATAACTGTTTGGGGTCTTCGTACCCCAAACAGTTTATTTAAATCATAAACACATTATTACCACATAAATGAATCAACTACAAAAAATAACATCAAGATTTTCAATCCTACTAGGTTTGATAATAGGTTTATTGGTTCTGCCAATATCTCTTATTAGCCAAACAGGATTAAGTATTGGTGATATTTATAGTTGTAGTAATACTGAAGTGAAAGTGCCTGTGCATATGGAGAACTTTAAGAACGTTGCTGCCTATACTATTTTTATAGGTATTGATGTTTCAAATATCGAGTACATTGATGTAGAAGATATTAATGAGGTTTTCTCAAACGGGTCCTTCGTTTATAATTTTATGCCACAACAACAAGCCATAACTTTTAATTGGACGAGTTTAGCTGGTGTAACAATTGATGAAGGTTTATTATGCAATCTAAAAGTAAAAATAAAGGAAGATCAATCATCCTTTACTTTTCTTCCAAATTGTGAAATAGTAACTGCCGACCTAAGTATTATTGAAGATGTAACTTATGTTAATGGCAATACTGCTGCATTTAACTCAATACAACCTGATCCGGTTAGTCAGTCACTTTCTGAATCTAGTCATGCAACCATTGAATTACATGGATTGAATGATGATGTTTCATATCAGTGGCAGATAAATACAGGTGATGGATGGAGCAATTTATCAGATAATTCTAATTATTCAGGTGTTCAAACTTCAAAGTTGGATATCCAATCTGTAACTTCAGATATGGACAACACATACTATAGAAGTTTAATTATATCTGAAACCTGTTCCGAAGCTTCGGTAACAAGTGAATTATTTGTTACAATAAATGCTCTTGATGAGAACAATGTTAAAGGATCCATGTTAGTTTATCCTGTTCCTGCAACTAATCAACTGAATTGTTCATTCAATTCAAGTTTTAAAGATGCGGAGCTAAGGTTAGAAAACTTATATGGAGAATTAGTATTAACTAAAAATATAGGTCATATTGAAAGTGGCGAATCAATTCCTTTATCAATAACAAATATTGTTGATGGAGTTTATATTCTCCGACTAACTAGTGGTAATACATGGATTTCTAATAATAAAATTATAATTCATTAATGTGACTATGATTATTTGGAAATTTAAAATTTAAACAATTAAATACTCGAAAAAGATGACAAAAAATATATTACAACTCGTAGTGGTGCTTTTGATTGCTGCACAGGGTGTAATGGGTCAAACAGTTCAGGTAGTAGACCTTACCAATGCTGCACCAGGAGATATTCTGGTGGAGGTTGATATGGATGGCTATACTGATGTTTCTGCCATAACCCTGTACATCGAGTTTGATTCAGATATGCTGGATTTTAACGGAGTCACTAATACCACTCTAACGGGTACATGGATTGCCAATTATAATTCCTCCATAGATAAGGCTGTTATTACTTATACAGCAGCCCCAGGCTATTCGAATAGCCCGTCAGGAAAGTTGTTGGATCTACAATTTTATAACAAAGGAGGTTTCTCCTCTGATATAACTTTTGATGAGCCAAATTGTGAGATTGTGGAGTTTCTTACCCCAATATCAACAACTTATACCGATGGAACTGTAAGCCAAGGCACAAGCGTTGGAACAGTAAGTATGGGTACAGCTGTTGATGCTGCCCAGGGATCTACAACAACAGTGCCGGTTACTTTTTTAGGAACTGGTTTTGGTGCAGTTAATGGAATAACACTTAAAGTATCTTACGATGAAGCATCACTTTTCTTCACAGGTCTAGCCAATAACACTCTAACGGGTGTAACAACTAGCGCAGATGAAGGTGTTGTTACAATTACTTGGAATTCTATTACAGCTGATGACTTTACTTCAAGCACAAATGTGTTTGATTTACAGTTTACATATAACGGAGTGGGTGCTACTCCACTATACTTTATTCCCGGTTGCGAGATTTCAAGCTCTGGGTTGCCGTTGGCAACAACTTACATGAATGGTTTGGTAACACCAAGTGATCAGGGTTGGAGTACAACACTTCTCAATATTGGGGCTTCTTCTGATAGTTGCTCTGTTACAGAAACAGTTGAAGTAGATGGATATGGTGCCAGCGGATCATTTATGTTGGGTGCTATAACTTTGAAAATTTCTTATCATGATTCCCTTACTTACACAGGTTATAATGCAGTGCAAGGTGGCTCTGGATGGGTAATGAACGGTAATTCAAATAATGAACTTACGTTCGTATATTCTGGCGCGCTTGGTATTGTTGACGGACCTTTGTTAACATTAGACTTCATTTACGATTATGATGGTGGTGGCGTTGCTGATATCAGCTTCCTGCCTGGTTGTGAATTTGCTGATGTTGGTGGTTATCTTGGTCCTATAATTTATGTGGA
>CALCGQ010000114.1 GCA_937901015.1 uncultured Bacteroidota bacterium
CCAGCAACATAACGTGGCTTTTCAGGTGTAAGTTTTGTGAATTTATCCACCGCATCCTTTGCAAGTTTAGCAGCTTGAAAGTTTATCTGATAAACCTCATCCTCCAGGCTATAATCACTCTGAGAAATTTGTGTGCCATTGAAAGTGTTCGTCTCTATAATATCAGCTCCTGCTTTAAGATACTCCTCATGAATTTCAGAGATTATCTTTGGCTGAGTAATGTTCAGAAGATCATTATTTCCTTTTAAGAGAGTAGTTGTTTTTTGAAATTGCTGGCCACGATAATCTTCCTCCTCCAACTTATACCTTTGAATCATTGTGCCCATGGCACCATCAAGTACAAGTATTCGCTTTTTAATTTCAATTCTAATGTCTGACTTCATATACAATTACTTTATATAAATGAGAGTCGTAAACCAATAACTATAAACGGAATATTGAACCTACTTTACTCTGCATTTAAAATTTATCATTTCCCCGTAAGTACGAGGTTAGGTATTGGCACCATTTCTGTTCTAAACAGCTGGTTGCCAGGGTTTCATAGAGCCTAATCTCTCCACCCTTCTTTATAAATCAAGAAACCTCGGTTTTGCTTTAACAATGCAGTTAGCAGTATGAGGATTTGAATTACAAGGCAAATATAGCATAAAAACATGAGTCAAATTCCCATAGCACTCGCATTTTAACAATTGCTTAACAATAATAGCTTCAGGGCAATTGGTTTATACAGTGTTTATTACAAAGATCATTATATGAACTTATTGTTGAAATTGATCAGAAACTAATTAAGGCATTATATTTGCAACTCTTGGTTAGGCAAAGCTAATTTTATCAATTCTGATGATATTAATCTCTGCATAACCATCTAATTTATTTGCAACTAATAATACCTGATATGAGCATCTTAAAGAAAGTAACATTGTATTCGTTTATTGTATTGACAGTAATATTTATTAGCAGTTTCACAATAGAGGTAGAATTTGATTTTTCAGAAAGATGGGAGTCTGTAGAAAAATTAACTAAGAATGGTCAACCAAGATCAGCGTTAGTAATTGTTGACGAAATTTATGATGCAGCAAAAAAGGACAACAACACTCCACAGATCATTAAATCACTGATTTATAGAGTGAGCCTACAAAGTCGTTTCGAAGAAGATCATATTATTAATTCCATTTCCACTTTCACAAAGCGTCTCGAAACAGCATCTTCACCTGAAAAAGAGATTCTACAGTCGCTAATAGCAGAATTGTATCAGGCATATTACAAATCCAATAGCTGGGTTATCAATAAGAGAAAAGTGGTGTCAGATTCTGATGATACAGATATTTCCACCTGGGATGCAATTCGGTACAATAAAGTTATTGAAAAATATTATAACCAATCAATTAGCAATAGGAAAGCTCTATCAGATATTTCTCTAGCCAACTATGAGGCAATATTAGCTAATGCTGACTCATCGAATACAACACTATTTCCGTATTTATATGATCTTCTTGTGAACAGAGCATTGAATTATTTCACATCTTCAAATTATGAATTATCAAATATTGGATCGGTTAAAGATGAGGATTTTATCAAATATCTTGTGCCTTATAATGAATTTCAAAACATTAAGATTAACCCAAACCTGACTAAAAACTTAAAGATTTTAAACCTATTTCAAAGCCTGACAATTCTTCATAGTAAGAATAATAACACTGAAGCTTTAGTAGATATCGATCTTAGACGTCTGGCATTTGTATATAATAATACTTACGAATCAGCAGAAGCAAACTCAAAGTATATAAACACTCTTTCTTCACTTGCAAACAAGTATAAAAGTCATCCTGTTTTTGTGGCCATCTCATATGAGGTAGCTAACCAATATTATCAAAAAGGAAGTGATTATTCACATACTTCAAATGAAGCAAATAAATATAACTATGCTAAGGCAGATAGTATTTGTAAAGTTGCCCTTGGAGATTTTCCTTCTGTTAATGGATCAAATAAATGCCTAAATCTTATTGAACGTATTGAAACTATTGGGTTTGGAATTGATATCCCAGTTGCACAGGCACCAAATAAACCTACTCTATCACTTCTCGAATTTAAAAATGTTACAAAACTATACTTCAAAATTGTAAAGGGTGATCCAAAAGCAAATGCTGACCGTCACACCTTGAAAGAGTATATTCAGAATGAATTAAGAAAAGAAAGTGTTAAGTCATGGACTCAGGAACTACCTGTTACAAAAGATTATAGATCACACACAACCGAAATTAAAATTCCCGAATTACCATTGGGATACTATGTAGTATTTATTTCAGACAGCCCTGATTTTAATACCACTAAAACCATTAAATACAAGCCCATTTGGATAACTAATCTTAGTTATATAACAAATGAAAATCCCTCTACAGGAAATACTGATATGTACATAATGGATCGTATTACCGGTAAAAGTATAGGTCTTGTAAACATCACCATTTATAAACAGCAATATAATAACATAAGCAGAGATTATGATATCAAAGAGGTTAGAAAGATAACTGCCGACAAATATGGATATGCAGAAATTAAGTCCATAACAGGCAATAATTATGGAACTTTCTTATTTGAATTTGATAAAGATGGTGACAAACTATTTTCTGAAAATTATCTGAATTTCTTTAGGGCTCCAGAAAACAACAAAGCAAATATTAGAACATTTTTATTTACTGACAGAGCAGTATACAGGCCTGGACAAACCGTATATTTTAAGGCTATTGTAATTGAGGAACAAAATAAGAACATAAAATTACTTGCAGATTCTCCCTCAGACATAGATTTTTTAAATGTTAACAGAAAGAAGATTAGTACCACAAACTACATTACCGATGAGAATGGTTCATATAACGGTCAGTTTACAATACCGTTGGTAGAACTTAATGGTAATATGACATTAAGAACAAAAACCGGTAATGTTAGCTTTTTAGTTGAAGAATACAAACGACCCACATTTGAAGTTACATTTGACACCATTGGAGGTCAACCCAAGTTAGGTCAGGAAATATCAGTTATTGGTAAAGCAATGGGATATGCCGGAAATTCAGTTGATGGCGCAGAAGTATCCTATAGAGTTTTCCGCAGAGCAAGTTTCCCCATACCATATTATGGTAACTATAGATGGTTTCCACCTTATAATCAAAGAGATATTGAAATTTCAAACGGTAATATTAAAACTTTGCCTGATGGAACATTCAATATAAAGTTTGAAGCTTCTCCTGATAATAGCATTTCAGAGAAATTCAATCCCGTATTCAATTATGAAATAGTAGCGAATGTAACCGACATTACTGGAGAAGTACAAATAGGAAATACATCAATTAAAGTTGGCCATACTTCAGTAATACTGCATATTGATATTGATGAAACAATGGATCTGGAAAAAATCAAACTAACTAGTATTTCGGCCAATAACCTTAATGGTGGTGATGTGAAAATGGATGCATCATTAAAGATATATAAACTTATACCACCTCAAAGTCTGCTTATTGATCGCTCTTGGGCTAAACCCGAATTCAATATTATCTCGAAAGAAGATTTTGAAACTTCCTTTCCAAATAATGTTAGAATGAATGAAGACGATCCTTTTACCTGGGAAAAGGTTCAGATAAAAAGCAATGAAATTTCCATAGATGGAACCCTAACTACATCATCTGATTTATTCACAGATCTTGATATTGGCCAATATCTGATTACTGCTGAGGGTGTTGATGGTTCCGGTGAAAAAGTTATCAATAAACGATTATTCACATTATTCTCCACAGATGGCAAAAAAATGCCAGTGAATCAGATTAACTGGTCAACGGTAACTCAGAAAGTTGCTGAACCCGGAGAAACTATTAAACTTATTATTGGCTCATCGGCAAGTAAGACTAAGTTATTATATGAAATTGTAAACGGAAATACTCTTATCGACAGACAATGGGTTACCCTAAATAAAGGACAAAAAGTAATAGAGATTCCTGTGTTGGAAGACTATAGAGGAAACTTCTCCATTGTTACGGCTATGGTAAGGTATAATCAGTTTTATACAAACAACTACAATATCAATGTTCCTTTCACAAATAAGGAATTGGATATAGTCCTTGAAACTTACCGTAATCACATTAGTCCGGGACAAAAAGAAGAGTGGAAAGTAACCATTAGCGGCAAGGATGGCCAAAAATTATCTGCGGAATTATTGGCGGGTATGTACGATGCATCTTTGGATATTTTTGGCTCCAACAAATGGCAAATGAACCTTTACCATAGCAAAAATGGAGCATCACAATGGGAATCCAATCAGTTTCACAATTCATGGTCTTCAGCATTGTTTGTACCTGAAACGAAGTATTATCCTGCTGTTTCTCTGAATTATCCTACAATTAACTGGTTTGGATACTACTTTATGGGTTACAACCCAATAGCATATGATCAAAGTGATTTTCAGTATAGAAAATCTGTTATTGCTGAAGCATCAATGGGAATGGAGGAAGAAGTTATTAGCTTAGTAGAAGAAGATATGGATGTACAAAATACTGAAACTATATCTGAAGAAGAAGACAAGACTTCAATAATACCAGTTAGAACAAACTTCAATGAAACAGCATTTTTCTATCCAAATCTTCGTACTGATGAATCTGGAAATGTATCATTTAGTTTTACGGCCCCGGATGCTTTAACAGAATGGAAAATAAGAATGCTGGCATACACAAGTGACCTGAAAGTTGGAACACTCGAGCAGAGTATAAAGTCACAAAAAGAATTGATGATAGTTCCAAATGTACCAAGGTTTGTAAGACATGGCGACACGCTACTTTTCACCGCTAAGGTGGTTAACTTTTCAGATAAGGAAATTACAGCTAAATCAGAAATAGAATTTTTTGATGCCATAACCATGGTTCCTGTTTCTATTTTTGTGGGAAATATTTCAAACCAAATATCTTCTGAAATCAGCGCTAAGCAAAGTAAATCCATCAGTTGGAAAATTAGCATTCCCGACAATATCAGCATGCTAGCATATCGTATTACTTCTTCAACATCAACTACCAGTGATGGTGAAGAAAGGATGTTCCCAGTATTAACAAACAGGATGCTTGTAACCAATTCACTATCCATGAATGTTGGTAGTGCCAGTGAGGCAAAATTCAATTTTGAATCTTTAGCCAATTATGTGGATAATGGTAGTATTAGAAATTATCGTTACACATTAGAATTTACATCAAACCCAACATGGTATGCTGTTCAAGCACTTCCTTCTTTAAGTAAGCCAACGAATAATAACACTATGTCATTATTCAATATGTATTTTGCCAACTCCATATCTTCATATATCGTAAATAGCAATCCTGTGATCAGATCAGTTTTTGAAAGTTGGAAAAATATAACACCTGATGCCTTTTTATCGAATCTACAAAAAAATGAAGAGCTAAAGAATGCAGTTATCGGAGCTACCCCATGGGTGCTTGACGCAGAAGATGAATCCGAACAAAAACGAAGAATCGGAATACTATTTGATGTAAATCGAATGTCGGATGAAAAAGAGAATGTGATTACCAAGTTAATAAAAGCTCAACTTTCTTCCGGTGCATGGCCATGGTTCAATGGAATGAGAGCAGACCGACATACAACACAGTCAATCGTTCTTGGAATGGCTAAACTCCACCACAAAGGAGTGCTCGACTTAAAAAGCGACAATAAGAGACTAATGATGGTTCGTA
Source organism: uncultured Bacteroidota bacterium (assembly GCA_937901015.1). Lineage (GTDB taxonomy): Bacteria > Bacteroidota > Bacteroidia > Bacteroidales > F082. The sequence continues at coordinate 5,724 of CALCGQ010000114.1, forward strand.
AAGCAGTAAAATGGCTTGACGGAGAGATAACTAATGATTACAAGAAGTTGAAAAAGGTAAATTCCAGTTCAATGAAGGACTATCAACTTAGAAGCTCCCAAACTCAGTACTTGTATTTGAGATCAATACTTCTGGATATAATCCCATTAAACGATAAATCGGAAGAAGCGGTTAATTACTATACAAATCAAGCTAAAAAATACTGGTTAAAACAGTCAAACTATCTACAAGGTATGACTGCCATTATGCTTTACAAATTTGGTCATAGAAATGAATCCGAAGCAATTATCAGATCATTAAAAGAAAGATCCCTTTACAGTAAAGAAATGGGTATGTATTGGCGTCAGTCGGCTGGATGGAATTGGTATCAAGCACCTGTTGAAACTCAAGCTATGATGATTGAAGCATTTAGTATACTGGATAATAATCCAACTCTGATTGAACAACAAAAAGTATGGTTGATCAAACAAAAGCAAACTCAACATTGGAAAACAACATCAGCTACATCAGAAGCTATTTTTGCATTGTTGATGTATGGTAATAGTACTCTTACCAATAATGAACTAGTTAATATCACCGTTGGGGATAAAGAGCTTGATATCACAGGCAATTCTGATACAAAGACAGAGGCAGGAACAGGGTACTTCAGCACAACATGGTCTGGTGAGGAAATCACACCAGAGCTAGCAGAAATAACCATTGTAAACCCAAATAACAATATTGCATGGGGAGCAGCTTATTGGCAGTTCTTTGAAGATATGGATAAAATTGAATCCCATGATTCTCCTCTTTCGATTAAGAAAAAGCTTTTCATAGAATCTAACACTGATAAAGGTGAGGTAATGACAGAAATAGAGGCAGGTCAAAAACTATCCACAGGAGATAAAGTTGTGGTAAGGTTAATTATTTCATCTGACAGAAATATGGAATATGTCCATCTTAAGGATATGAGAGCAACTACATTTGAACCTATTTCTCAAAATTCGGGATATACTTACAGTGGTGGGCTCTGGTATTATAAGAATATCACTGATGTAAGTACCGAGTTTTTCATCAGGTACCTACAAAAAGGAACTTACGTGGTTGATTATCCTCTTTTTGTTACTCAGGAAGGTGATTTCACCAATGGCATTGCAACCATACAAAGCATGTACGCTCCCGAGTTTGGATCACATTCTTCAGGAATCAGGATTAGTGTAGAGGATTAGTTCGAACTGCCTGCTTAAAAGGCGATCAACTCGTCATTGCGATGAGCGAAGCGAAGAAACAATCCCCTTAAACTGCTTCAAGCGTCAGCACTTGAAGATTAACAACGGACATATAGGCTAACCGCTTATACGTCAATTCTTAAATAATTAATCTCACCCTTTGCAACTATGACAAATCTCTAATTGTCATTTAATTATACTATCTTTGAGTTAATTCATAGCCCAATGAAAACATACTTAAGAAATACAATCCTAATTTTCGACCTTTTTCTGTTACAAGTACATGTGTAATAATCAAAATCCTACCGATGAAAAAAGCTATACTAATTTCTCTTGTGCTTTGCCTAAACATAACTAATTATGGACAAGAACTAATTGAAAGAAGCACAAAAGCACCTACAGAGAAAACAATTTTGGAGGATGCTCCACAAAAAGACAAATCCTATGTTGCACCCGTACTTCCTGAAAAAAAAGAAGGTGAAATCAAAGGTCGGTCTGCTTCATACATACCAATTGGTCAATCTGGAAATGCATATGGGTTATATGGTAATTCAAGAACATATCTTTGGGCTGAGCCTGAGCTTAATAGTGTGGTATTCACTCACCGTATGACAGGCGGTGTTGAATATGATGGTAATGGCCGTGTTGCTTACGATGTTAGCATTGACGGTGGTACAACATGGGAAACAAATGTAAAAGTTTATCAACAAGATCCTCCTGGACCTCAATGGATAGACGAACCTGCCAGATATCCTCAAGGAGCAATTATTAACCCTTCGGGAAATTCAGACCCAGCAAATGCTTTCTATACTTATTTTTGTCCAATATTGGATATGACAAATGGAAATTGGGGCGGATATGCCTATGGTTCAAATCCTCTTGCTGAAACAGACCCACCTAATCCAACAAAAAATAACTTAACTTCTGGGGGTTATTTTTGGAGGTATATCCCCGATGCATACACAGCTACAACCTTGGGGGAAATTTGGTATATTGATGGTAACTATGAGGGTGCAGACTATATTTATAATGGAACCCTTACCTTAGGCCATGGTTCCATTGTAGACAGTGAATTATTAATTGAAGAGAGCCTCATGGATTTCATGGAAGTTGGTGATGCCATTAACGACCATAAAATAGCATTTGGCCCGGATGGATTAACAGGTTATATTATGATAATGACTGATTGGCAAAGTAATGAAGTTCCTTTTACAGGTTATCATCCAGTACTAATCAAAACATCTGATGGAGGTCAAACCTGGAGTGAACCCATTCAGGTTCAATTTGGAGGAGTTGACGGAATTGAGACAATAAAGTATTACTGGTATGAATACCTCTGGAGTATCACACCAGAACCATATGAACCCCCACATCCGGATTCAACATGGTTTAATATGGGATATCATGGTGATATTGTGGTTGATGGTCAGGGAAATCCACATATAACAGGTATTATTGCTTTAGCAACAGATGGAGGATGGTATCCATCTCAACATACTATGGCAACATGGCATCTATATTCGAACGATGGAGGCAGTACTTGGGATGCAATTGCGCTCTATGACAATATTTTCTTTGATGGTGAAATTGGAGGATTGGCAATGTATAATAGACCTTATGCAATGTCAACATATGATGGACGATATATTTTCTTTTCATGGCTTGATACTGACCTTGATGGATCTGAAGAAAATATAAATCCAAATATTTTTATTGTTGGATATGATACAGAAGAACAAATTTACGGACCTGTTAATAATGTTACAGAGTTAAGCCTTTATTGGTACAGTGCTTTCTATGGTTCCGGTTCACATTATGTATTCAGTGGAATTGAACAAAATCTCAATTGTGAGATTCCGTTTGTATTCACAGAATATACTGTTCCCGGTGATCCTTCCTCAGAAATGAATTTTTATTACATCGACAATTACGTTTATGACATTCCTATAGGTATTGATGAGGAGAATTCTAACTATTACACCATGAACGTTGCTCAAAATTTTCCTAATCCTGCGTATGCCAATACCAGTATTCTTATAACAACCGAAACCAGCGGATTAATAAACCTAATAATCAATAATTTAATGGGACAGGTCGTATATTCTGAATCTGTTTACAACAAAGCTCTGGCTCATACTTTTGAATTTAATGTGAGCAATCTTAAATCTGGTATTTATTTGTATACAGTCGAAATTGGCAACAGATCAATAACCAAGAAGATGATAGTTCAATAGTAATATCTTTTTTGATTTCTAGGGAGAAGAGTATCATTTTCCAGTAATTACTCTTTGCAAGAATCTAGTGAATTAAATAAATAAACAGTTTTCCTGGAGCCGGAAAGGCTTTTCATTTTTGGCTTAGCCCAAAAACGAAACAAAAAACCCAAGTCTTATTTTTTTCTTCATCCTTCATATTCACAAAAGATAAGACGAAAGAGCGATTTCCTCATTCTTCGGAACTTCTCTTTCTTTCTAACCTTTTGTTTCTATTCAGGACTTGATAAAAATAGGACAATCCTGAGATTTGAGTAATAACACTGCTGTCAATTGTATTAAAAAGAGCCTGTTAATCTATCTAAATATTTATTAATAACATCTTTACTAATGATAATATACATTAATCAGATTGACAAATCTAGATTTTACTCCAAAACAAGATTGATTACCGCGGGCAGGCTTGTCAAAACATCGGGCAGATGAGGGGTGAATGGATTCTGTTTAGAAGTGCATCAAAGGCGCTTGTCGTTTGTATGCGATAGCATACACTACTTTGATAGCACTTCTTAATAGAAGACAGAGCGGGAGGACGATTTTGTTTTGTCTATGGTTTCTTGTTTACTTCTTTGGCAAACAAAGAAGTAAAAGCCATTCCGGCTTCAGGAAAAAAACATTATAAGACAATTTCCATGCTCATATCTAAATTTATTTAGCAAATCCCCAGAAATATTGCTTGATCCGATTTCTACCCATTGGCAATCTACATTTTTTTCATTATATTTGTAGGGAGTGCTCTCAATTGAATTTTGTGAGTCCTCGTAGCTAATACTAACCCAATGAATATAATAGGTCGTTTTACGAAAAATCTGGTTGACTCAGTAGCGGATGCAGGTGAGAAATTCCTAAACTACAGCAAGTTAAGAGGCACTTCTACTCAGATATTATTAAAACTATGTGATGATTTAATATCTCATAAAGGAGTTGCATCTGGCATTGCATTAGCAAGAGAGGTTGTGGTTAATTACAGTAAATTATCTGATCCAGAAAAATTAGAATTTTTTAAGGAACTGTATCAAAACATGGGACCAAATCTTGAAGAAATTAGCAAAGTAGCAAGTAAGTTCACAAAGTCACCAAATGAAGAATCACTGGTTGATCTCAAAAATCAATTAAAATCAAAACGCCAGAAATTGTTTAGTAGAATGATCATGGCTCCTTCAGGAACAAGAGCAATTGTTTCCTTAAGAGAAGATCTA
>CALCGQ010000115.1 GCA_937901015.1 uncultured Bacteroidota bacterium
AGGCATTCCCTCCGGGACAACATGGTGCCAATAAAAGAAGAAAAAAACAATCTGAATACGGTATTCAGTTACAGGAAAAACAAAAAGCAAAATACACATATGGTATTCTTGAAAAACAATTCCGTAATGTATTTAAACTAGCTAACCGTAAAAAAGGTATGACTGGTGAAAACCTTCTAAAATTAATTGAAGCTCGTCTTGATAATACAGTTTTTCGTTTAGGCATCTCACCAACTAGATCTGGTGCTCGTCAATTAGTTTCTCACCGCCATATTACTGTTAACGGTGCTATTGTAAACATTGCTTCATATTCATTAAAAGAAGGTGATGTTGTAGGTGTAAGAGAAAAGTCGAAAAGTTTAATTGCTATCACTGATTCACTTGAGCAACCACACAAAAGCTTTTCATGGTTAGAGTGGGATTCTCAAAAATTAGAAGGTAAATTCCTAAACTATCCTCCACGTGAGGAAATACCAGAGAACATTAAGGAGCAACTTATTGTTGAGTTATACTCTAAATAATAAATAATTAACTATATCATTTAAAGATAGATAAACTATGGCAATTTTAGCATTTCAGAAACCTGATAAGGTTGTAATGAATGAAGCCGACGAATTCCACGGAATTTTTGAATTTCGTCCTTTGGAACCAGGTTTTGGTATAACTATAGGTAATGCCCTAAGACGAATTTTACTATCATCACTTGAGGGATTTGCTATTACATCGGTAAAAATTGATGGCGTTGTTCATGAATTTTCTACAGTAAAAGGTGTTGTTGAAGATATTACAGAGATAGTACTTAACCTAAAGAAGATTCGCTTTAAACAACAAATTCAAAGCGAAGTAAGTGAAAAGGTAAACATCATTATCGGTGATCAGGAAGTATTTAATGCTGGTGATATCAATAAATTCTTATCAGTTTTTCAAGTACTGAATCCTGATGAGGTTATTTGTCACCTCGATCCTTCTGTAAAACTAAGCATGGAACTTACTATCGGTAAAGGTAGAGGTTATGTTCCTGCTGAAGAAAATGTGAATGAAGACGCATTAGTAGGTACAGTTGCCATCGATTCTATACATACTCCAATTAAAAATGTTAAGTATCATGTAGAAGATTTTCGTGTTGAACAAAAAACTGACTACGAAAAACTTGTTTTTGATATTCAAACAGATGGATCAATCCATCCAAAGGAGGCATTAAAAGAAGCTGCAAAAATTCTTATTCAACATTTCATGCTTTTCTCTGACGAAAGAATTACTCTTGAAACAGAAGAAAAATCAGTTAATGAAGAATTTGATGAAAATACATTACATGTACGTCAATTATTGAAATCAAAACTTGTTGACCTTGATCTTTCAGTTAGAGCACTCAACTGTTTAAAGGCAGCAGATGTTGAAACATTGGGCGAACTTGTGGCATACAACAGAAACGATTTACTTAAGTTTAGAAACTTTGGTAAAAAATCTCTTACTGAACTTGATCAACTCGTAGAAGTTAAAGGTCTTGAGTTTGGTATGAATACAGCGAAATATAAATTAGATAAGGATTAAGCGAGATGAGACACAGAAAGAGTTTTAATCATTTAGGAAGAACATCTTCACATAGGAAAGCAATGCTTTCTAATATGGCAACTTCATTGATATTACACAAAAGAATTACAACTACAGTTGCAAAAGCTAAAGCCCTTAGAGGTTACGTTGAGCCTTTGATTACTAAATCAAAAGAGGATACTACTCATTCACGAAGGGTTGTATTTAGTTATTTAGGCGATAAATTTGCTGTAACTGAATTATTCAGAAATGTTAGCCCTAAAGTGGCAGATCGTCCAGGTGGATATACAAGAATAATTAAACTTGGTAAACGTCTTGGTGATAATGCTGAAATGGCAATGCTTGAATTAGTTGACTTTAACGAATTGTTGCTCACAGATAGCTCTAAGAAAGCTAAAACTACACGTCGTCGTAGAGGTGGAGCTAAGAAAAAAACATCTGAAGCAGCTCCTGTTGTAGAAGAAACTGTTGCAACTACCGATGAGGTTGTTGAAGACGCAGTTGTGGAGGAGATTGTTGAAGAAAAGAAGGAAGAAGCTAAACCTGATAAGAAAGAAGAATAGTAGAACCTACTATTAACACTACAATATAAAGGACAAGAGTTTTACTCTTGTCCTTTTTTTTTTGCTCTATCTAGAAATATTCTTATCTGCTTTCTAGGATAAATCCACCATATATTTTCGCAATCGTTTTAGTAAGGGAAATTGTATAATGAGTTGTTAAACTTATGATTAATAACTATTAAATTAGATGGTTGCATAGAACTTACCACCTTACTAATTAAATAAATTGGTACTTTCGCAGTTCATTTTAATTTTTTCAAGAATATGAGTCAAATAACTAGTATACACGGAAGACAAATATTGGATTCAAGAGGAAATCCAACAGTTGAAGTGGATGTTTATACAGCATCTGGAGTAGTAGGAAGAGCAGCAGTTCCATCGGGAGCATCAACAGGTGTTCATGAAGCTGTTGAACTAAGAGATAATGACGCTGATACTTTTGTTGGTAAAGGTGTTCTTAAAGCAGTACAAAATGTAAATAATGTTATATCCGAAGAGTTAAACGGATATTATGTTATGGATCAAGTTGAGATCGATAATAGAATGATCGAGATTGATGGTACTCCAAATAAAGCAAATCTTGGAGCAAATGCAATCCTTGGAGTTTCTATGGCCGTTGCTCATGCAGCAGCACAAGAATCAAACCAACATCTTTTTAGATATATAGGTGGAGTAAATGCAAAAATGTTACCTATACCTATGATGAATATCTTAAATGGAGGATCTCATGCAGATAATAGCATCGACTTTCAAGAGTTTATGATTATGCCAGTTGGTGCTAACAGTTTTAGCGAAGCTTTACAAATGGGTACAGAAGTATTCCATAATCTTAAATCTGTATTGAAAAAATCAGGTTATTCAACTAATGTTGGTGACGAAGGTGGGTTTGCACCAAACCTTAAATCAAACGAAGAAGCTGTTAAGGTTGTATTGGAAGCAATTGAGAAAGCCGGATACAAACCGGGTGAGGATATTTATATAGCTCTCGATCCAGCATCATCAGAATATTATCTACCTGAAGAAAATGTTTATCACCTTAAATGGTCAACTGGAGATAAATTAACTCCTGCTGAAATGGTTGACTATTGGGATAACTGGACAAAGAAATATCCTATCGTATCAATTGAAGATGGTATGGCGGAAGATGATTGGGATGGTTGGAAACTTATGACTGACAGAATGGGCGACAGAGTTCAAATTGTTGGTGATGATTTATTCGTAACCAATACTAAGCGTTTATCTGAGGGTATTAAAAAAGGTGTAGCTAATTCTATTCTTGTTAAAGTTAATCAAATAGGAACTCTAACAGAAACCATTGATGCTGTTTCTATGGCTACACGTAATGGTTATACTGCTGTTATTAGTCATCGTTCTGGTGAAACCGAAGATGTAACAATAGCTGATTTAGCTGTTGCATTAAATACAGGACAAATAAAAACAGGTTCAGCAAGTAGAACTGATAGAATTGCTAAGTATAATCAACTTTTAAGAATCGAAGAAATTCTGGGTGGTTCTGCAACATTTCAGGGAAAAGACTTTAAATTTATATAGAGTTTGTAAAATATATTTTATAACCGGCTCAAAAGGCC
>CALCGQ010000116.1 GCA_937901015.1 uncultured Bacteroidota bacterium
CCTGGTATTATCCAGACCCTTCAGGGCTTGCCAGTAGCATAAAAAATCACATTGCCTTTTGGAAAGGTGTGGAGGTTGGTGAATGATTATTAGCAACAAATCATAACTATCATGGAATCATATAATACCACTGATAAAAACCTACATGTACTAAGTCAGATACTGGCCAAGACTAATCGAACTTTTGTTCCGAAAGCACCTGATGATAGTAATACAAACTTGTATTTCGACTCCATGGGAAATAAAATTGTTGGAAGATGGATTGAAACACCTTGTGGACATGTTATGCTCACTCTAAATCTAGAAAACCTAAAATTTGAATGGGTTAATTCTTCATACGAAGTAATTTACTCATTTCAAATTGTTGGTAAGAAAACGAAAGACATAGAGGAAGAAATTTCAAGTCATCTGTTAGAACTAGGATTGGATTCGGCGGGGTTTATTGACAAACTACACTTTGAAATACCTGCTTATTCATTTGCTGATGAAGTAATTCAAAGTATTTCAGAAACTGATCTCAATCTGTGGAAACATTATAGGACAATTGCTGATAAGGCATGTGCTTTGCTTCTTGGCTATCTGCAAATTGAAGGAGAAATCAGAATTTGGCCTCATCATTTTGATACGGGAATTTATGTGGTGACTAAGAATGGAATGGGTATTGCTTTTGGCCTTGCAATGGAAGATTCACTAATTGGCAATCCGTATTTTTATATGTCAGCATATCCATCAAAAGGATCAATTGAGTTTATCCAATTACCAGATTTTCCATCGGGAAGATGGGAGGTTACTCCAAACTGGAAGGGTGCAGTATTGCCACTTAATGAGTTATCTGGAAAACCAATGGATCAGCAATTAGAAGTAATTAAAAGTCATATACTTGTTGCCGTTAGATGGTATTTGAACAATAAATAAACCATTAAATTAAGACTGTTTTAATAAGACAAAACCCCTAAATCCATGAAATACCCAGAGATAAAAATGAAGACAGACATAGCTTTGGAATTAGAACAGTTTAAGGAAATGGATTACTATGCAGTTGTAAATTACAATCTTCCAATAGAGTTGATGATGGAAAATGCAGGGCTACAACTAGCATCATTTGTGGCGCATTATTCTGAATTAGGAAAAAACATCAGGATTGGAATTGGCAATGGAAATAATGGTGGTGGTGGATTAGTTGCTGCCCGCAGATTATCAGCTTGGGGTTATAATGTATCTCTTGATCTAATAACTAATATTACTAAAGATTTACCGTCCATACAACTTCAACGAGCTTTAAAATTTGGAGCTTCCATCTACAAAAATGAAGATTTCGATGTTTGGATAGATGCATATCTTGGCTTCTCACAGAGATTTCCTCTTCCTGAAAACCTAGTTGCTAATATTAATGAGTCCGAAAAAAGTTCGGCACTAAAAATATCATTGGATATCCCAACAGGTTATATTGGTAATAGTTCAGTACCATATTTCAAATCAGATAAAGTACTAACACTAGCATCACCTAAAAGAATTCTTAACAGACTAGTTAATTCAACTGAAATATATGTTGCTGATCTTGGGATACCAAAAGAAGTATATTCAAAATTTGGGGTTGAAATACTACCTTTTCACACCAGTCCAATAATAAAGCTAAAAAACTAAAACATGATCAAAAAGCTAGTTTGGCACAAAGTGCTTGAAAATAAAAACGAACTACCCAATGGTAGGGTAATGACTGTAACAGCAGGACATAAAGGGATTTGTTTAACTCATTTTGAAGGAAAATACTATGCCCTCGAAAATAGTTGCCCTCATCAGGGAGGACCCCTGGGTGAAGGAAGTATTGAAAATAATATGCTCCGTTGTCCATGGCATGGATGGGACTTTCAGCCATGTGGTGGCTCAGCAGAAGGATTTGAAGATGGTCTACCATCTTTTGATTTGAAGATTGAAGGAGATGCAATATTTGTTGGTATAGAAGAAGAAGCGCCTCATGAGCCTACCATATCGGATGTTATGGTAGAAACAATGGTTAATTGGGGAGTTAATCGCGTTTTTGGAATGGTTGGTCATTCAAATCTAGGATTTGCTGATGCATTACGCAGACAGGAAGAAAAAGGAAATCTAAAATTTATTGGTATCCGACACGAAGGTGCAGCAGCATTTGCATCATCGGCATATGGAAAGCTAACAGGTAAGCCTGCTGCTTGTTTTGCTATTGCAGGACCTGGATCAACAAATATGTTTACAGGTCTTTGGGATGCAAAGGTTGACAGAGCACCAATACTGGCTCTTACAGGTCAGGTTGCTACTCAAGTGATGGGAACAGGAAATTTTCAGGAGGTAGATTTGGTACGAGCATTTAACACAGTTGCTGAGTTTAATCATAGAGTTGAGCAAAATAGCAAGCATAGCGAACTAATGGCCATGGCCATAAAAAATGCTATCCTTCGTAGAGATGTATCTCATCTTACATTCCCCGATGAAGTTCAGGAATTACCTCTGGAAAATAATGAACAGGCGATAACATCCAAGGGCAGATTAACACCAATGACAATTGCTCCTCCCAAAGAATCATTTGATAGGGCTTTGTCGATGCTAAATTCAGCTAAACGTCCTGTAATAATTGTAGGTCATGGAGCCCGGTTTCATATGGATGAAATTACCCGTTTTGCAGAAAAAATAAAATCACCGATATTAACAACCTTTAAGGGAAAAGGGCTAATATCAGACAGTCATCCCCTTGGGTGTGGTGTACTGGGAAGAAGCGGTACGCCAGTTGCCTCATGGTTTATGAACGAATCAGATTTATTGCTTGTCATCGGCGCTTCATTTTCAAACCACACAGGTATAACACCCAAGAAACCAACCATTCAAATAGATTTTGATCCATTGGCGCTCAGTAAATTTCATGAAATAGATGCAGCTGTTTGGGGAGAAATATCGGTTACAATGAATATGTTGAATGATCAACTAACAATGCTTGATAATAAGGTTGATCATATGGAAGAAATCAGCACAAGATGGAGGATCTGGAGAACAGAAAAGCAGAAACGACTATTGGAGGATCGAGGTAAAGGTGTTAGCTCCATAGCGGTTTTTGATGCTTTAAATAAAGTAGCACCTGAAGATGCAATTATGTGTGTGGATGTTGGGAATAATGCTTATTCACTAGGAAGATATTTCGAAAGTAAAAAACATACATTTTTAATGTCGGGTTACCTTGGATCCATTGGTTTTGCATTCCCTGCTGCAATGGGAGCATGGTCAGCAGTTGGTACCGATCGGCCAATTATTGCCGTTGCTGGTGATGGTGGTTTTTGTCAGTATTTAGCTGAAATGACAACCGCCGTAAAATATAATATGCCAATCAAACTTGTACTACTTAATAATAGCGAACTAGGTAAAATCTCCAAAGAACAACGTGCGGGGGAATTTGATGTTTGGAAGACTTCATTGGTTAATCCAAATTTTGCAGAATATGCTACAAATTGTGGCGCACTTGGAATACGAGTTGAGAAAAAGGAGGATCTTGAATCAGCAATGCAGAAAATCATAGATCACAATGGACCAGCTTTATTGGATATTATTTGTGATGTAAATCTCATATAATAACACAAGTTGTAATAATATTGATTTGGATGAACCTTTCGCTGTAGGCTTTCTTTCTTGATCAATGCCATATGACCATCGTATTGTAACGTATATCGTATGTACTTATGATTAGTTGGCGGCTTTTTTGTCGCCAAATTTTCTACGATTATTATGTAGCGATTTTACAATTATTTTTTCAGCTTATGATTAATTGAGTCAATTAATTATATCGCTTATTTGCAGCTGGTATTTAATTTATTCTGTACTCAATTATTTTATCTTTTTTATCAAGAGCCCCTATATAACTATCGATAGTTTCAAGAACAGAAAACTTAAAATCTGTATCCTATCCCAAAGCCCCAAGTAATAGCAGTATGAGAATCCTTCTTAATATCATATAGTAGTTCAGGTGATAATTCCCACCTATCTCCAATTCTAAAGCTGTACTCCATACCAATTCTACATACCCAAAGATTTTTTGACTTCTCAAATTCATAGCCAGCACCTGCAATGATTGCAAGTTTATCATAGAATTCATATCCAAGTGTAACAATACTCAAAAAGGCATTTTCCCTAACTCTTTTTTCGCCCTCATGATCTTTCAAATTATAGCTTAAAAATTCAACCTCGTTTGTCCATTTAATGAAGGATTTGTGACTGAAATTGTATTGGATATCAATACCATCCGTAGGTATTAATTGTGAACTTTCACTTTCTTCATGCAGATGATGTGAAGGGATATAAGTATGTGCAAAAGCAAATGATATTTTAATCCTTTTGAAATTATCACTATGACTAACTATTGAATTTGAATGATCTTGAGCAAATACAATAACAGGAAATACTAGTAAAAAGAGTAAATATATTTTTTTCATTGTTTAATTTTGAAATGTTTAATTAATGGCATTGTTCTGATATGTTGTTTGCTGCTAACAAAAAAAGAAGAGCACCTCTCGACGCTCTTCTTAACCAAATTAATTTTATTAACTATACCTAAATAATAAGTACCTTATTTAACAAGAACCAGTTTCTGGATTGAACTTAAGTTTCCTGAAGTTACCTTAACGAAATAGTAACCTGAAATTACATCAGTTCCTGTGTTACTATTACTATTCCATCTTACTGTATTTATTCCTGCTTCAAATTCTTCGTCTAATGTATAAACAAGCTGACCTGTTGCATTATAAATCTTAACATTAGCCATTCCATCATTTCTTAAACTAAAGCTAATATTTGTAAGTCCGTTTGATGGGTTTGGATATAGACCAACAGCAATTGATTCAGGATTGAATATTGAAGTTGTTTCATGCATATCTTCAGCTGCTGCTATAGCTTGCTCTAAAGTTTTATCCGGAATATTGTCGTTAGGATCATTATTATGACAACCTAAACATGAATATGCAGGACTTAATGAAGCTTCTCTTTCTTCATCATCTCTTACCCATGCACCATCTTCTGTATACATAGATTCATCATTAACAGTGATTTTCATTAAGTGTGAACGAACATCACCAACAAAACCGCTTTCGCCACGTTTTGCCCCTGACTTAGCAGCAAATGGCATATGACAATCGATACAAGTTGCATTTCCTGAGTGATTAGTTACCTCAACCTGAGCAGAGTGACAACTAGCACACTGAGCAATTACACCATCACCATCCCAAATAGTACGTTTGTGAGGATTATGACAAGTAAGACATGACATATCATTTTCCATGTGACCTGTGTATGTAAACTCATCCCATTGCTCATGATGTTTAATAAATCCACCACTTGCATTTATAGGATTCTTATAATCACGGTTGTGACATGTTCCACAAAGGAAGTTTACATCATTCCCTGTTGGATCAGGTGTTTGAACAACGCCATCTATTTCAAGACCACCTAGGCTATTATCAAGGTGTGCAAATTCATACACTCTATCAATGTTTGATGATGAAGGACCTGCAATATGATCGCTACCAGGACCATGACAGCTTTCACAACCAATTCCACCTTCAGTAAAATTACCAAGGTCTGCAACACCTGGTAACCATGTTCCTTCTTGTGTTCCACCTGTAGTATGACATTTAAAACAGCTATAATTATATATCTTAACATCACCTGGGTGATAATCTACCCAACCATGATCTTCACCACCATAGAAATTAAACTGATTATGTCCCATTCCTGTTGAATATGCACTTCCTGCAGTTCCTACAATATGTCCGTCATCACCAACAAAACGTGATTTCCATCCATATCCGCCAATTACACCTGCAATGTTTTCCCAACCTAGAGTGCCATCACCAAGACTGTCCATCCATTGATCCATAAAGTTTACTGCTTCTGGTGGATAAAATGGTGGTTGATTGTTTTGAATAATTGAAAATTTGTATGGGTGTCCTGACTGGAACCATTCGTTATACTTAGAGGAGTGACAGCCTGAACATGATTCAGAACCAACAAAGGTCTGAGCCATGATATATTCGCTTGCCCCAGTTAAGAAAACAACTACTAAAATTAACTGTAAAAAATTTTTCATATCTGTATTTTTAATTTGAAATTCCTAATGATAATTTTTATGGTATAAAAGTAGAACTAGAGCCAATTCTAGACAATAACAACCATCACGTAATTTTATATACTATAAAACACTTAGTTTGTGATAAAAGTCATGGTATTGGGATTTACCCATAAATATGAAAATATTCGCTCAGCATTTAGATCAGCAAATAATGCATGTTATTCATTGCATATTAGACAAATACAATTCTATACTAAAATCATCCTCAACAATTTTCCATTAGCCCATAACCGACATTGTCGTTTAAATAGTTATTTAGAAACACATATGCATGAGCTGAAAATAAAATAATGCATACTATACCCCTGTTATATAGGCTCTTGCAATTATCCAACAAACTATTACGTGATTTACGGTATTTGATATTTTCATCATGCTCTTTAATATTGTAGGCTATATTATGATGAAAAACCAATGAAGATATTAGGTTGGTTTATCAGAAATAAAACTAACACCAAACTGAAGATGGTTAGACTACTAAATAAACTTCTCTCAAAAGCATTCTTCCCCATATCTCTGAAATACATCTCATTAATAGTATATATTCTATTGATAATTATTGGATTCTGGGCCGACTCCAGTGACTCTAAATTTCTAAACCAGTTACGAAATACTAATCTGGGGAATCTAATCATCTGGTCATACTGGTGGCCACTAATTGTGGTGGTTGCAATTTTCTTTGGTAGATTTTGGTGCATGGTTTGCCCGGTTGAAATAATCACAACACTATTTTCAAAAATTGGATTAAGACGAAAACGTCCGGGTTGGTTAAAATCAGGATGGGCAATCACAATTTTTTATGTATTAATTCTATTTGTGGGCATACATGGTGTAGCAATTCATAGGAATCCAACTTTTATGTCAGCATACTTGCTAGCAATAGTTGGAGTATCAATTATTGTGGGCGGCATTTATGAAAAAAATACATTTTGCCAATATGTTTGCCCTGTTGGATATTTACTAGGTATTTACTCGAAGTTGTCATTTTTTGGATGGCGGGTAGCGGACAAATTGGTATGTGAAACATGTAAGGATAAGTCATGTATTCATAATAAGTACCTATATAACTTAAATAACAAGAGTTGTGGAGTTGACCTATATCCTGCCAATATCGAAAGTAATTCCGATTGTATTCTTTGTGCAGGTTGCATGAAGACTTGTGATAAGTATCAATCTGAAGAAAATGTTAGAAGACCAAACCCTCAAATAACCAAAATAGGTTTTGCCAACGATCTATTCAGACTTCAAACACTAAAGACTGCTGAGTTTGTATTTGTATTGATTGTATCCGGATTTGTAATATATGAGATATGGGCCGAATGGAGTACTTCTAAAGGTATCTTACTATTTGTACCAAAATCAATAATAGAATACTTTTCCATAAGTAATAGCATCTTGGCAGGATTGATTAAGAGTTCTATTATCTTTATTATTCTGCCGTTAATTATATGGCTTATACCATTTCTAATAAGCAATCTAATTGGATCTACCATTAAACTTAAAGAGTATTTCTTAGCTTACGGTATCTCATTTATTCCAATAATGGCTGCTGCCCATATTAGTAAAGCCATACTTAAAACAACTTCTCGAATTCCCTATTTTGAACATGTTTTTGATGATGTATCAGGTATTTCAACTGCTCAGAAGATAATTGATAAGGAAATTATCCTTAGTCCCAATCCAATTATTTTAAACATTATTGTTTCAATATTAATCACAATAACTATTATGATTGGTATTGTAATAAGTGCGAAGGTTGTAAAAAAACTCAATGAGAAATATAATTATGGAAAACAATCATTTTCATATTATTTGATTCCAATTATATATGGTAGTATATTTCTAATTATGGTGTTAATATGGAGATGGACTCCTTAAATAATTATCTATTTCAAATCGATAATACCCTGTTGAGCAGCGTATTTAATTAGTGAAACCACCGACTTAACTTTCAGTTTCTGCATAATGTTTCTACGATGTGTTTCAACCGTACGAAGGCTAATAAATAAGTCATCAGCAATTTCCTGATTACTTAGTTCATCTGCAATTTTTTTAATAATTTCTCTCTCTCGTCGTGTTAAGGGAATTGGTTTTGAAACTTTTTTAACCTCAGCTTTAGGAGTTAGAAGGTCATTGATCATCTGATCGGAAATTTGTCTGCTTAAATAACGTTTCCCCTCCATCACAGCATTAATCGCATCTATAAACTCTTCCTTCTTTGAATTTTTGAGTAAGTATCCACTTCCGCCCAAACTCAGTATTTGTTGAACATACTCACTTTCCTCATGTTGAGTAAGTGCAAGAATCTTGATGTTTGGAAATTGTTTTGAAATGATACCGGTGGCTTCAATTCCATTCATTATCGGCATTGAAATATCCATAAAAATCACATCCGGCTCCAACGATATTACCTTTTCAATTGCCTCCTTTCCATTACTTGCTCTACCAATAATTTTAAATTGCTTTACTGACCTTAACATGTCGCTTATTCCATTCAGAATCAGTTGATGATCATCTACTATCAATATTTTTACTTCTTCCATAATTAGCTTTGTTTGCAAGGGATTTCAATGAGGATTTCAGTACCTACTCCTATCTGAGAATCGATGGTTAATGCTCCACCAAATGCCTGTACTCGCTCACGCATACTTATCAAGCCAATACCCTTATCACTTTTTTCTTCATAGATACTAACATCAAAGCCAATACCATCATCATCTATCACAAGAACTATCATATTTCCCTGATTAAATATTTGATAATTAACATTACTAGCCCTTGAATGCTTTACAATATTATTAAGTGCCTCCTGACAGATTCGATACAAAGATTTCTCTAGTTTTGCATTAATCCTTTCATTAAAATCAAATGCATTAAAGCTAAAAGAGATATTATACATCTCATTTGCTTTGTCGATAAGGTTTTGAATGGCAACCAAGAGACCAAAATCCTTAAGAACTATTGGGATAAGGTTGTGGGCTAAGTTTTTTGATTCTTTGATAGCAACATGTATTTGGCTTTGAATCTTATTTATCAACTCTTCCTTTTCATCTTCAGTAAGGTTATCAATATTATGAAATTCTTGTGAAGAATATGATACCGCGGTTAGCATCTGTCCTAAACCATCATGTAAATCAGTTGCTATCCTCATCCTTTCCTCTTCCTGAACTTCATTAATATCAATCTGACGTTGTTTTCGACTTTGCTCAAGTTTCTTTTCAATTTCCTTTTTGAGGGTTAAATCATGAGCAACAATAACAAGTCCCGTTTCATCACCTGAGTCATTCATTAAAAAAGCACATGTGATCAGTACTGGTATTTTTTTATCACTATTATGCCGCATAAAAACCATATTCTCCACAATATTCTTCCACTCTTGAATATCTCTTTCCTCTTTCCAGATATAATCACTTTGATCAAATAAAATACTCAACGATTGACCTTCAATCGTCGACTTCTCCATACCAATAAGCTTTGAAGTAGAATCATTAACCGACCTAACAACTAGGTTTCTATCCGTTACAATAAGTGAATCGAACATATTCTTAAGAATATTATCCAGATAGGTTTTAGATACAGTAGTAGTTTCAAGAGAATCAAGCATTTGGTTAAAGGAATCCGCCAGAATACTGAATTCATCCTCCGTGTCAATACTAACCTTAATACCTCTTTCACCGCTAATAATTCGCTTTGTTGTGGATACAAGGTCAAAAATTGGCTGCGTAAGATTATTGATAAATCGTAATCCTCCAACTATAAAAATAATGAATATTATTATCCCCAATGCCAATATTGCCAATGAACTGTGATTAAAAACTGTGCTATTTATCTTGTTATACTCTGCTGTTTCAGTTTTAATTTCGATTAATAGTATATCGATTTGCTTTAATCCGTCAGTTATTTCTTCATTCATTCTGTTTAGAATGTCCTCCTTACTATGATTATTTTCGGTCTTGTTTAAGCTGAAATAAATCTGTGCTAGATTCTCAACTCTAATGAGACGCTGGGGAAATTTACTTAATATCTTTGAGTCATGGGATTCAGTTATAACTTGTTGACATTCCATTAGTTTTTCATTTGCCTGATGTATCAGAATCATAAAAAATGTTTGATCATCAGGATTATCTAGCAAGGAATATTTATTTGTTTGAAGCAGTAACTGGTACAACGATAATTTGAACTCCTGAACAGTATTCATCTCATTGTATTCAATGAAAAATTCATTGGAAGTTTTTTTCAGTATACTAACTACAACTTGACTTGCTATGATCATTAATAGTATTAATACAAGGATTATACGTCCTCGGACTAATAATTTTTTTCGTATTGTGTTTTTCTTGTTCGGCATATAATTATCTGGTTCTACCGGTCAAATTGAGTCTCTATTAACAGTATCCGGTGAAAATGCGGGTAAGCATACTGCAATGTATTCTGCTCCACCTTCATATGGACTACTATATCTTACCCACTCATTTTTCTTTGTCAAAACACCCTGCCCTTCTTTTACATCGAAGGATTCTGATTTTGTTTCAACTCGAAGACATCCATGCAAAACAACAGTGTATTCATCAAATTCAGGACATTGTCCAGGTTCAACCCAGCCTTGTGGACTCTTCATTTTTGCAATACTTACATTATCATCATTACTGTTTACTCTACCGAAAAATTCCTCAATAATCTTTGGTTTATTTCCAGCAGCTTCTATGATAGTAGGAGAATTGATAATCTTTGGCATAACGTAATATTATTTATTCATAATTGTAATTCTCATTGAAATCGTCCAAACATGTAAAAATAAGAAAAAGGTAATACTTCTATTATTATTGATAATTAGTTATTCTGATAATTATCTTTAATCTTTACCATTTCGATGGTTCTTCTGAAACTAGTTACTTTGCCAGAACTGCCAACGATATTCCAAATATGGAATAAAACTAATTAAGCAAAATTGTAATAAACAGATATCAAACACTTTAAAAAATATGGTATTTTTATTGATTAGTATTCAATCACTTAATATTGGAATTTAATAATAGGTTATGAAACTGAAATATTCAATACTAACTCTCTCTCTAATTGCTATTGCAATACTGTATTCATCATGCAACAAACCAAATAATCCAGGACCTAGCGATAATATTAACAATCTAGTAATACCTGCTACTTTCGATTTCGCAACTACTAATACGGTCGAGCTTACCATAACTGATTACGAAGTTGGTGCCAGATATGATATTTATACCATAAATAGCCCTAACCCCGATGACATAATTTATACAAGCACTGATACTACAGTTGTTATTGATGATTTAAATCAGCTAATTGCATCTGGATTTATAAGCGATGGCCCATTTAAAACTGTTCTAACAATTCCTTCATATCATAGTTATTTATTTATCATGAGAGGAAAAGATGGTGTTTTTAGAGGAGAAAATGTTGAGATAACATCAAATAGCATTAACTATGATTTTACTCCTAACATGATGAAATCAGCACTTATTGAAGATGATATGCTCTATAGTGTAAACAATACAAGTAATGAAATTCAGTCCATAAACCTAAGTACTGGACAAGTTGAAACTGTCGGAACTATGCCTTACAAAAGCATTGCAAATGCTGCTGATAAAATAAACAATCGGATCTATGCTGCAAATAGCAAAAGCCCATTTGAACTAGGTTATTACGACCTAACAACTAACACATTTACAGTTACAGGTAACTTTTCATGGAACTTTCCAAGAATGGATTACAATCCTGATGATGGATTACTATACATATCCAAGGGTTATAAACTTTATAAAGTTGATCCTTCTTCAGCACAAATCTTACAAACCTACAACGTTGTAGGAACTGGAAACAGTGGTTATTGCGATGTTGCATTTGCACCTGATGGTTCATTATTTTGGGGCGATAAAGTAGGGTTGTATTCAACTGTATTCTCTGGAAGTACAATTAATGCAACAAAAATTAGTGATAACACTCTTCCTCAAAATATTACTTGCTTAGCAGTTGGAAGTAACGGACACCTTTTTACATCTTTAGGTAATACCAATGGCAGAATAATTGATTTCGATCCTGCAACAGGAACCTGGTCATATTTTCCTATTTCTGACAACATAAAGATTAACGATTTTGGCATTATCAGGTCGATAGAACCTAGCACTGGAGATACTGATGGTGATGGCGTACCTGATGATCAGGATGACTATCCTGATGATGCAACAAAGGCCTTCAATAATTATTTCCCAGGTGAAAATACTTGGGCAACCTTGGCTTTTGAAGATTTATGGCCTGGACAAGGTGATTATGATTTCAACGACTTAGTTATGAAATATAATTTCAATCAAATAACAAACTCATCAAACAGGGTTGTTGAAATTGTAGGTACATTTAATCCTATTCATGAAGGAGCTACCTTAATCAATGGGTTTGCATTCCAGCTACCTGTTGACGCAACCAGCGTTGAATCAGTTAGTGGATATAATTTGACCGGTACTTCAATAACACTAAATGCTAATGGTACTGAAGCTAATCAAACTCTGGCAAACATTGTTGTTTTCGATCAAACAGAAGTTAATATTGGGAATACATTAGTTGTAGCAATTAAGTTTAATACTTCCATTGATCCGGTTGTACTGGGAAGTGCTCCATATAATCCATACTTAATTATAAATGAGCAACTTGGAAAGGAAGTCCATTTAGCAGACTTTGCACCAACGGCCCTAGCAGACCCAAGTTTTTTCGGCACTGCTGACGACACAAGTAATCCACCAAGCAGATATTACAAAACTGCAAATAATTTACCATGGGGTATAAATATAGTTTATGACTTTGTTTGGCCTCTTGAAAGCCGTCAAATAACCCAAGGCTATCTTAAGTTTGGTCCTTGGGCAGAGTCCGGTGGCACTCAATTTGCTGATTGGTACAAGAATATTGAAGGATATAGAGACAATCAATATTTAGATATTCAATAGAGAACATAATAACCTAGCTTCGGTATTAGGTTAATACTTATTCATAGTGGTAGGGGGAATAACCATCTGGTTGTTTCCCCTTTTTATATTTTAGCCAAATGGAAAGAAATCTTGCTGCAGACTTGCTAAAAGGATTTGCAATATTATTCATGATTCAAGTGCATATCCTTGAATTATTCTCAACACAGGAAATATACGAAAGCTTCTATGGTTCGATACTATTATTTCTAGGTGGTCCACCAGCAGCTCCTGTTTTTATGATCGTAATGGGATACTATATTTCACAAGGAAATAATAATTATCGAGATACACTAATGAGAGGAGCCAAATTAATTGGACTTGGAATGCTACTAAACATAGGCTTGAATTTTCATTTGTTCATTAGGATATTTACAGGTGAAATCGTTGCTAGTCCATGGCCATATTTGTTTGGTGTTGATATTCTTTTTCTGGCAGGGTTAAGTATTATATTCCTTGGTGTTATCAGGTCCTTCTTTGGTAAAAATCCATTACTATATTTCCTACTAATTCTTGCAATTTTTTTTATTGGGAATTTCATACCTGCTAAAGTTGAAACTACTTCAACAATATATTTTACATCATTCTTCTATGGCAATAGCTGGTGGTCATACTTTCCAATTATCCCATGGTTAGCATATCCACTTACTGGATTGCTTTTTCAGATAATTGAGCCGAGATTAATCAGAATAAATATCAACAATTACTATTATTGGGGAATCATCTCCTTGTCAGGAGTTATCCTATTTGTTACAATTAATTATGGAATTATGGTGGCATCTGATCTTCATAATTATTACCATCACGATTATATGTATTTTCTATTTATTTCAAATTTTATGATTTTCTGGACAGGGATAATGAAATTGATCTCCAAGTTGCCGAATAATCCGATAATCAGATATTTTCAGTGGATGGGTAAGAATGTTACAATATTCTATGTAATACAATGGCTGATTATTGGAAATATTGCCACTGCATTGTATAAAACACAAAATGCGATTGAATCAGTATTTTGGCTTATTGGGATCACCATTTCCACCTCCCTAATCACATATATATGGAACAAATTTGTGAATAACAATAATGTTCAAAACAAGTCAATAATATTGAAATAACTATTTCATTATGATAGTTTATGATTAAATATGACCGTTTGGCACATATATTAACCTGAAAACAAGATTTTTAGAGTCCATACACTTGACAAAGGCCCTTAAAAAGTGTATCTTTGCAAACTTTTTAGAAAACAAACGTAAGTATAAATTTTCCATAAAATATATAGATGAAATTATCACAATTTAAATTTGATTTACCTAGAGAACTTATTTCCGATCATCCATCAAAAAACAGAGACGAATCAAAATTGATGGTTCTCGACAGAAAGAAAAAAACAATTGAGCATAAGCGATTCAAAGATGTAATGGATTATTTTGATGAAGGAGATGTTTTCGTAATTAATAACACCCGTGTTTTCCCTGCTAGATTATATGGTGAGAAGGAAAAAACCGGTGCTAAAATTGAAGTTTTCTTATTACGCGAATTGAACCAAGAAAGTCGTTTATGGGATGTATTGGTTGACCCTGCAAGAAAAATTAGAATTGGTAATAAACTATATTTTGGTGAAGATGAATCTTTAGTTGCCGAAGTAATTGACAACACTACTTCAAGAGGAAGAACTCTTAGATTCCTTTTTGATGGTTCATATGATGAGTTCAAGCAAACACTCCAGGCTCTTGGTGAAACACCATTACCAAAAATTCATGAACGTCCAGTTGAAGATGCTGATGAGGAGAGGTATCAAACAATCTATGCAAAGCATGAAGGCGCAATTGCTGCACCAACAGCTGGTCTTCATTTCTCAAGAGAGCTTATGAAACGCCTTGAGATTAAAGGAACACATTTTGCAGAAGTAACACTTCACACTGGCCTTGGAAACTTTAGAGCAATTGAAGTTGAAGACCTTTCAAAACACAAAGTTGATTCTGAAGAAATGTTTATTAATCAGGAAAATGCTGATATTATAAACAATGCTAAAATCAGAAAAAACAAAATTTGTGCTGTTGGGACAACTAGTATGAAAGCAATTGAAACTGCTGTTTCTATTACGGGTCATGTTAAACCATATACAGGTTGGACTAATAAGTTTATCCATCCTCCTTATACCTTTAGAACTGCCGATGCAATGATTACAAACTTTCATATGCCAATGTCTCCAATGATGATGATGGTAAGTGCATATTTAGGTCATGATTTTCTAAAGGAGGTTTACGCTACAGCTATCAAAAAGAAGTATAAATTCTTCACCTATGGTGATGCAATGTTAATTCTATAATGACTTAAGTAAATGTTTTGGATAATCTGGAAGTTCATGTTCTAATTGTTGCCGGTGGGAAAAGTTCCCGCATGCACAATTCCATTCCTAAACAATTTTTACACCTTTCTGGGATACCATTACTACAGCACACATTCAATGCTTTCGGGTATTTTGAAGATGCTAAGTTTACTCTTGTTTTACCACAAAATCATGTGGAATATTGGAGAAAAACTTGTGTTGATACAGGATTTAAGATTCCTCATAATCTAGTCGTAGGCGGTCCCACAAGGTTCCACTCCGTGAAAGCTGGCTTGAAAACAATTCCTGAAGGTGTTTTGGTTCTTATTCATGATGGAGCGCGACCATTTCCTTCACATAGTACCATACAAAGGGTTATCGATATTGCAATAAGAAAAGGAAATGCTATTCCTGCACTTGATGTGGTAAGCTCCATAAGAGAAGTATCAGGTGTACACAATCGAATCATAGATCGTAGCAAACTTAAGTCAATACAAACACCACAAGGTTTCCATTCATCATTGATAAAGAATGCATATAATCAGTCTTATAATGTGGTATTTACGGATGACAGTACGGTTCTTGAAAATTCAAGGGAGCTAATAAATATTGTCGAAGGTAATGTTGAAAATATAAAGGTATCTGATCCTTTGGATTTAATAATTGCCCAGTCAATATGTACTTATATTGAAAATAACAACCTCAGTTAATAATTAGCAGCTATTGTAAATCTCTTCTGTCCTTCCAGCTAAAACTGAAAACAAAAGAGGAAATGGCTGAAATCACAATATACACAGGATAAACAAACTCCATTATAAACAACCATGGCTTTAGCTTGCTTTTTCCTGAGAAAGTAAGAAAACGAAATACTAATGGGATATCTATTAAAAATTTAGTGAGAATTATTAGAAAGTAAATTGGTAATAGCCAATTAAAAAATATGCTGCCCACCAGTAAAGTAAACAAAGCCAAATTAAATATAAAAATAGTTAATGACACAATTATTGGCCATGGTAGGTAATAACCCTTTGCCTTTGATGCCCATCGAATCCTTTGTTTCATGAAATCAGCAAATCCAACGGGTGGGGGTGTTTTTACGATAACTTCCTCTTGTTTAATAAACCCAACAGACTTATAACCATATTTTTTTGCGGAATGGTGTATTAAAAACACATCATCACCAGAGGCGTATTTATTACTTTTATCTTTAAAATCATCATAAACTTGCTTCTCAAAAGCAATATTCGCACCATTTCCCATGAGTGGTAAACCTACTCCCAAAGAACCAGCTCCTGAAGCCACAAGGCTAGCAAAATCAACGGTAACAAACTTCTGAAAAATTGATTTATGGTTAGAATAAACAACTGGTCCACAAATCACTTTCTTACCGGTGGTACAGTAATAACTTACAATTCCAGATAACCATCTATTACCTACTTCACAGTCACCATCTGTAGTAACTATTAAATCGGATGTTGAACGTCTTATTCCTTCGCGTAATGCATTTTTCTTACCATTACCTGTGGCTGACAGTAAACTAATCTTATGATCATCATTAACCATGTATGATTCAATAATGGAAGCGGTATTATCAGTTGAGTGATCATCAATAATAATAATATCAAAGAGGGGCTGGGGATAATCCTGATTAAGTATTTGAGATATTAACCTACTTATGTTCTCCTCCTCATTCCTAACAGCAATCACAACACTCAACCTCACCTCTTTTAGATAAGAAGGTCTTTCATTAGAGGCTAATTGAAACCAACCAAAAGTGATGATTCCGATTACTATCAGATAGGATATCAATAATCCAAAAACAAACCATATGGTGATACTAATTACCATTATTTTTTCTAAAAAACTTCAAGCTGAAAACAAACGCTGTTCCCACAGCAGCGGGCAATACAAGATTAAACAACCATAATATTGAAGAAGCACTAACAACGCCCATTGCTATTTCCGGACTCCAAGATCCAAGTAACTCAAAATGATGCTGAAATATATAAAGGCTAACGGAACCTCTTACTCCAATTTCTGTTAATGCTATGGTAGGTATAATTGTCATAGCAAAATAAACTACGGCAATTAGCATCATTGAATGCATATATGAAACCGGAACATTAAACACACTAAGCAATAAATAATATTGCATTGAAAATACTAGGTATCTAAATATACTTAATAATAGTACATTCAATAATTCCCTCT
Source organism: uncultured Bacteroidota bacterium (assembly GCA_937901015.1). Lineage (GTDB taxonomy): Bacteria > Bacteroidota > Bacteroidia > Bacteroidales > F082. Next base: position 17,681 of record CALCGQ010000116.1, read on the forward strand.
GGCTATACCAGGAGAAAACCTCAGAGTACTTTTCAATTCTTTGATAATATTTTCCGCTAATTTTACGGATAATAATTGAAAAAACTGAAAAATTCAGATATGATAATATCATCACAAAAATGGCAATAATAGACGCCATTATTGTCCCCATATAAATCCAGAAGTTAAACCTTATACTAATGTCAAGATATTCGGGAAAGTAAAAAACCAATGCTGTTGTTCCAAGAATCAATGTAGTTATTAGCTGAGCAATGCTTCCCAGCACAGTTGAAAGAACCGCCTGTAATCTATCAGCTTTCTTTAGAATAAATACTCTTCCCAAATAATCTCCTACTCTATTTGGCATTATCATACTTACCGAAATTCCGGCAAG
>CALCGQ010000117.1 GCA_937901015.1 uncultured Bacteroidota bacterium
GATAATTCTCAAGATCAATTCCCAACCCATACCTACGATGTACCAGGTTATTACTATGTTACTTTGTTCATCGAAACAATTGACTCTTGTACAAGTATCTATGGTGAATCAATTTGGGTTGATATGGATACAACATTTTGCCAAGCTGAATTTTCTGTGCAGCTTGACACCTTAAATAATACTCCAAATACATATATCTTCACTGATTATTCCAGCGGCAATATTGATGAATGGCTCTGGAGTTTTGGTGATGGAAATATTTCAAACGAACCTAATCCGGTTCATACATATAACGACCAAGGTGACTATATAACTAGCTTAACAGTTACTTCATCTACCGGAGGTAACAATTGTATTTCAACCACATACGATACAATTACAACACTTCAATATTACAATTTCGGAGGACAAGTTTTCATAGGTGACTACTCTATAAATATTGATTCCAACAACATAGAAAATCAGGCTACCATTTACCTTTATCGAAAAATAAGCAATAGTTGGGAATATATGGATCAAATGGATTTTTGGAAGTATGGCTATTATTGGTTTGCCAATAAGCCCGTAGGTGAATATTTATTGATGACAAAACTTACTGATGCATCCCTTGAATATGAAAACTATGCCCCGTCCTATTATCCAAATGGGATTTCATGGAAAGAAGCAGGAGTATTTAACCTCACTAATAATCAGGAATTTGCTGTTAATATTAATTTGACCGAATTGGAAGAATTTGAATCAGGAATTGGAACCATAAGTGGCTCTTTAATAGAAGGTGAATCATGCAACACAAATAATAATATTATTACAGAAAATATACTAATCCAACTACTTAACTCATCAGGTAATATTATTAAATATACTTATACCGATGTATCAGGATACTATGAGTTCGATGGCTTAGGATTGAATACTTATAAACTACAAGCTGAATATCCCGGAAGGTTCTCAGAATCTCAAAATGTAACAATTGATGAACTAAATCTAAATATCACAGCTGATCTTGATATTCACTGTTCACACATATTAGATATTGAAGAAATCGAGTTTGACAATTCTATTAATGTCTCTTCTCCATCACCAAATCCCACAAGCGAATCAACCATATTATCAATTAATTCAATTGATAAAACTATGATAGAAATTTCTATTTCAAATATTAATGGTACAATACTACATAGCGAAAGTTTGGAAGTTTCTGAAAGTAACCAGGAAATAAATATATCTGTTAATAAGCTAAATTCAGGATTCTACAACATAAGAGTTCTTGACTTAACCACTGGATTTGTGCAAGTTAGAAAATTAATTATAATTAAGTAAAGTTTTAGGCAACCATTATGATTTTGATTGTCTTGACTACAGAACATACATAATTAGGGAAACAATAATATTTATTAACTAATCTTACAAAAATGAAAAAACTTATTTTTAGTATCGGACTTATGATGATAGGCCTGATAGCGTTTTCACAAAATTATGATGTTTCCGTCTCGGGAATTGTAACTGATATTAATTCAGGAAACGCAGTTCCTAATCAAGAAATTACAATATGGACAGATACTGCTGCAGGAGGTACTGCATATTTTAACACTGTTTATAGTGACAATTCGGGTTTTTACGTTGACACTATTTCTGTGGCAAATGGTGAAAATGGATTTGTTACGGTTTATACATTCAGTTGCGGTAATACTTTGTACGAAAATGGTACATACTCACCCAACAATACACATTTAACATTTGATTTTCAGGTATGTACTGATACTGCTGGAAACTGTCAGGCTATGTACTACTATTACCCAACTGGTCCTAACACTGTCCAATTTGTAGACGAGTCAATTGGTAGTCCAAATATGTGGGTCTGGGATTTTGGTGATGGAAATTCATCAAACAATCAAGACCCTGAACATACTTATGGACAAATGGGATCATACCTTGTAACTTTAACCATTCAGGACGATTCTTTACAATGTACAAGTACATTTCAACAAACAGTTTATGTTAACGACTCAACATGGCCAGGTGACTGTAGCGCAATGTGGTATGCTTATCCTGACTCTAATTACATGACTTTCGATTTTTTTGACATGAGCTATTCTGGCAATGGTCAAATTGATTATTGGTACTGGAGCTTTGGTGATGGAACCAGTTCAAATCTGCAAAATCCAAACCACACTTATTATATGGAAGGGGACTATCAGGTTTGTTTAACAATAGTAGACTCACTTGGAAATTGTGAAGATACATATTGTGATATTGTACAAGTTGGTAATTGGCAACCAGAATGTGAAGCTTCATTCTTCTACTACTCTGCCGACTCCATGAACAACGGAGGATGGAACCCAAATAATCTACAATTCGTTGACACATCATTTGGAGATCCTGACTCATGGTCATGGGATTTTGGAGACGGTCAATCATCTACTGAGCAAAACCCTACTCACTACTTTTCAGATCAAGGATACTATCAAGTTTGCCTAACAATTACAAATATGAATGATTCTTGTACAAGCAGCTATTGTGAACTCGTACAAGTTATTAATGATACGCTTCCGGGTTGTGTTACATGGTTTGACTATCAAGTTAGCGATATGACAGTAGACTTTACAGCTACCATTGAAGGTGGAGATGGAACTACTACCTTTTTCTGGAATTTTGCTGATGGAACAAGTGGTACAGGATCAGTAATAAGTCATACCTACACAGATGCTGGTATGTATGATGTTACCTTAACAGCTCAGGATTCATCAGGTTGTTTATCAGTTTACCAGGAAGTTATATGGGTAGGAGAAATAACCTTTGATGTTTATGGCTTTGTATACCTTGATGATAGCATGTATATGGCAGATTATGCTGATGTTCACCTTATGACATTTGACACCATGGGCAACGGATTAATAAATGTTGAAACAACACAAATTGACTCTGCAGGTTATTATATATTCACAGGAGTTGCAGCTGCTAATTGCATTTACTTTGTTCAAGCAGAGCTTGGAACTCAATCGGCATATTATGGACAATATGTGCCAACGTATCATTATAACGCCATTAATTGGGAACAAGCATGGCCAGTTATGCCATTTTCATGGGGATGGGGAAATGATATTATGATGGTAAGCACATCATCATCTAGTTCAGGTAATGGAACCATTACAGGTACTGTTTCTGGCTCACAAAACAGAAATATGATGCCAAATGTTGAAATACTATTGCTCAATCAAAACAATGAGCCTGTTTTCTATAGTAAAACAGATGATTCTGGGAACTTTGATTTTTCAGAACTTGAATATGGAACATATATAGTATATACCGAGATCGTTGGTATCCAAACTATTCCATTTGAAGTTACTCTTAGTGAGGAAGAAAGCAATGTTGCAGTAAACATAATTGTTAAAAACGGAGAAGCAGTATTAGGAATCGATGACATACAATCAGCTTATATTGAAGATATTAATAGTGTCTTTCCAAATCCCGTAACAACTAATGCAACAATCGAAGTTAACCTGAAGGAAAATTCGAATGTAAGCATTGAAATATATAATCAATACGGTCAGTTGGTTTCTGAATCACATAATTCACTAACTAATGGAATCCACGAAATAAAGTTAAATCTACAATCCCTTCACAGTGGAATGTATCTGATGAAAATCAGTGGAGATGATAATATTGGTTTAGTAAGAAAGTTTGTAAAAACAAGATAACCCTTGTTGGTTTGTTCTGTATAAGCCCCAATTGCTCTTTAGCATTGGGGCTTTTTTGTTTTTGGTTGATTATAAATTAGGATGGATGAAACAATAGCTTACTTTAAGCCTGTATATTGGGCAGATGGGATGGTTAACGGGGCTCCAATAATTGAATTACAATCGTCTGTTTAAAGTGTCCTCACTTAAAATAAACCGAACACATTCCATTATGTTAGCACTTTTTCTATTCTGTTAATGAATTTAAGTATGGACTTTGATGACTCCCCCTGATTCAAGCTTACAAGCTTGAATCATTAATCTCTTAGAAAAATGACCTTTAATAGGAATACGAATTGTAATTCTTTAAGCGTAGACGCAAAAGCGGGGGTTAGGCTTAAAACATTGACAACAAGGTGAATAATAAAAGAAGTTACTTATTAACAGCTTCGTAGCGGGTTCCATTTGGTGGATCCACCTCCTTCATGATATTGATCATATCGACTTTTTCAGCTGGTGATGCTTTTGTAAAAATTTTAATTATTTCATCACGTTTCGCCTCTGTAATAACTTGTAACATATATAACCCTGACCTTTTATTATATACGTTTTTTAGATACTTTAAGGATTTACCAACAACGGCACGACCTCCAATAAGATCATTTGACATGATATCAAGACCTTTTAAGTGATATTCATAGAGTAAAGCTCTAAGTTCACTATAGGAAGGATTCATAAGGTTTTCTATGAGTTGATACCGGTTTCTGGGTCCTTCAAATGCTTGCCAGCCCTTTTCATTGGAGTTTTGCGCGGAAGTTACAACGGCCATAGCCTTTTCATAAAATTGTGTACCACCTTCAAGAGAATATGTATCGAAGTCAAGTCCTAACATCAAGTATGCATAATAAGCCAGAATTGATGTTAAATTACTAGAATAAGTTCCATCGCTATAAACCATTGTCTGGTGAGGGATGAATTCGAACCTTACATCACTATCAACAAGGTTTATAACAACCGAGTTATAATCTGCTCCATATACAGGACGCTGTAAAACAAGGTTAATACTACCTTTAAATATATCACTACCTTGTACCTCATTAATAGTGATAACCATAGTAAACTCAATCCTTTCTTCAACTTTGAAGTTATATGTCGACCATACACGGTTATTCATAAATTCAAAGATTGTAGTTTCCATATTACTGAAAACACTTGGATCAACTCCCTCAACTCCTTGAGGTTGTATTTGAATATTCCCTAAGAATTCCTGTGAAAAACCAGGTGTTAACCCGGCAAGATAGATTAAGACAATTACTATGGACTTTCTTATCATCATTAAGAATTTGACAACTTATGAATTACTGATGCTATATCCTGAGCAACTTCATGTTTAGGTTTTAATCCGAATACCAATTCTTCACCATTTTTAAATAATATGGCAATTTTATTGGTATCATGTCCAAATCCTGCACCTTCATCATTCAGTGAATTTAGAACGATGAGATCAAGGTTTTTATTGTTAAGTTTTTGTCTGGCATTTTTGTGTTCATCCTTGGTTTCTAAAGCAAAACCAACTAGTAACTGGTTATTTGACTTAGTACTTCCAAGTTCTGCCAGTATATCAATTGTTGGAACAAGTTCTATTGACTCCAGACCATCTTCCTTTTTAATCTTATTACTTGGTA
>CALCGQ010000118.1 GCA_937901015.1 uncultured Bacteroidota bacterium
GTATCTTAGAATCTGTGGTTCTATTTTATATATTTCCTTATTGAAAATAAGGGTAATGTTTTAAGAATTCTATTTTACAAGAACACCAGTTGCTTCATAGTAATATTCTGTGATTGGTGTTGTGATGGCATCAATTTCTTTTTGTGACTTTCCTTCGGCTATAGCAGCCTTCTTTTGCATTTCCACAGAAATCATATCCTTGGTTCCAACGCCTTCAATTACCACAGGTTTACCGGCAAGATCTTTTGGTACTACAAATGCTTCATCTTTGAAAGTAACGTGAACGACTTCTCCGTTCCCGAGGTCTATATCCATCCAACATCCCGATGATTGGCAAACTTCTTTAACAATGCCTGTAAAGTTAACTTCAACTTTGGCCTCTGATTCCAATAAACCAGGTAACCTTCTGATATCACCAATTTTTTTTGATTGTATATCTCTACCGTATACATTATTAACACTCTTATTAGCGTTGTTTACAATGGTTTTTTTAGGGAAATCTTTTGTCTTATTTTCTTCATGATTATTACCACAAGAGGTGATTATTACGAAAACAGAAAGTATAGCTAATAGTTTTTTCATCTTGATTTAATTTACATTTACAACGATCGACCGAAAGTATGTATTATTCTAATGGGCATAACATTTATAATGAAAAAATGCAGACTGTAGCTAACAATCTGCATCTTAGGATAAAATGTTTTATATTATCTTACAATTTTAATGTCTTTTACTTCATCAACTGAAATTGATCCACCATCATTTCCCCATGCATTAAGTACATAGTTTATTACGTCAACTGCATCTTTATGAGTATCTACCTGAAAAGGCATCGGCAAATTATACACTGCTCCGTTTACTGTCATTTCTTCGTGAGAACCGTTAAGAACTTGTTCAACAGCACGTTTCTTGTCTGCCATAAGATAATCAGATGCTTTTAATGGAGGAAAAGCATTGGGGATTCCTAATCCTGTAACTTGGTGACAAGCAACACATTTAGCTGCATATATTTTGGCTCCTTCTGGATATTTTGCTGCAGCAGGATCATCACCTGGAGTTGCTGTAAAAGCTATTGATGTTGCCATAACCAAGATTATGGTAGTTAGTAATTTTTGTATTTTTTTCATTTGTTAATTAATTAAAGTTAAGGCTGCAAATTTACTAAAGTATTTTTATTTAGAAGCGTTCTATACAAACAATTTGATAGGTTATCAAGGTTTATTTCATATTAATATTTTTAACCTAATCGCTCCCACAACAACTAGGTCTTTTGGTGGTACTATCTTCACCCTTGGCATCCATTTTCATGCTTTTTTCATGTGGCACTAGCTTTTTTGAAGGGGGACTTAGGTAAGGTATTCCCAGAGATAAACCTCTCAGAATAAATATAATACCTAATAAAACTATGAATACAGATACTATTTTGCCATATTTTTTACGGAATGCATTGCCGATTAAATTGCCAAGAAGCGGTATTGCAAACATAATTGGGATTGTACCAATCCCAAATATTATCATATAAATTATACCATTAAGAAGTGCATTAGTATTAATGGCACCTGCAATTGCAATATAAACTAATCCACAGGGGAGCAGTCCGTTTAGAAGACCAATTAAAAATAATGAAGGAAATGAACTAACTTCAAATAGTTTTCTAAAGCTACCAATCATTTTTCCAGCATAACCAAAAAATAATTGCTCAAACTTTATTTTTCCTCTGAAAATAGCAGGAGCTACAATTGACAGGATCATTACCGAACCAAGAAGTATGGATGCCCACTGTTGAAGACCAGCCATCTCAATTCCTTTACCGAGCATACCAAAAATACCGCCCAGAATAGCATATGTTAATACGCGTCCTAAATTATATACCAAGCTTCCTAGAAAACGAACCAATGGACTTTTGTTTCCTAGAGGAAGTGCAATTGCAATTGGGCCGCACATACCAATACAGTGTAAGCTTCCCACAAGGCCTGTCATTAAGGCAAAAATATATAATTCGTACATGACTTATTTTATTGTATAAACTTGTTCAGCATAGAATTCTTTGTTGTCTTGCCACCAAGTAAACTTTATAATATACTTGCCCAAAATAAAATCAGATTTTGGCAAAATAATCTCTTTTTCATTGGAAACTCCGATCACGTACAAACGGTCATATGAATTATCAGAAGGTCTGAAAAAATTAATACTACCACTATCAGGTTGTATATTAGGTAGTAATATATTGATTTTATCGGCAGTTTGAGATAAGGTGAATATTGCATTTATACTCTTGGCATTTTCAATTGCATCGATTCGAGTTTGGTATTTAAGTCCTTTGGGATAATAGTCTTTTTCCACAAGATTTACATCGTAACTCAGACTCATATATACCAGAGTTAGAATAAAAAGCACGAATGCTGCAATCCATATTACAAGCTTTGTTCCCCAGTTCCATTTAGTTTTCATAGTGGTTATTCGATATTGATTGTCAGTTTATATTAGAAATTTTTGCAAGTCATTAATTTATTAATTCTATTACTGTCTGTCCAATGAACTTGGACCTACAAATGTACTATTGTATGTATCTACCTCAATTCCATCAATATACAGCCCGATAATAATTGGAGTATTTGAAGTCGTTAATTGATCTTTTGGAATTACAACTAAAAATGTTCCAGTTCCCATTTCACCAACATTTACAGGTTCAACAACTTGTATATGTTTAATTCTTCCAACTGGTGAAATAAGCTGATATTCAACTTGTAATGACCCTTTGGATTTATTCACAAGATTGTAATTATATATATTACTCAAGCTATCAGTTCCATAATTTTGGAATAGAGAACCACGTGCTCTCAGAATGGTGGATTCAAAATCACCACGTTGCATAAATAAGTATCCTACAAAAAGTATTAGTATAAATAGCACAATCGAATATGCAATTGATCTAGTATTAAAAATGGAATGATTTCCAGTTTCAATGCCTAGTTCAGAATCATACCTAATTAAACCTTGAGGCTTTTTAACTCTATCCATAACTGAATTACAGGCATCAATACATGCTGTACAGTTTATGCACTCCAATTGAGTTCCATTTCTAATATCAATACCTGTTGGACATACTACTACACAAGCATTACAATCTATACAGTCCCCGGAATCGACTTCACCACTTTTATTAATGGGACCTCTAGGTTCGCCACGTTTATAATCATATCCAACGATAATTGACTTTTTATCCACAAGAACTCCCTGTAATCTCCCATAAGGGCATGCAATGGTACAAACCTGTTCCCTAAAAAAGGCGAAAACAAAATAGAAAACACCTGAGAATAATAACAAACCTAAGTAACCACTTAAATTTGTGTAAGGTCCTTCTGCTAAGAATGATAAAACACTATCTATACCTATCATATAGGCTAGAAAAGTACTTGATGTAATTATAGCTATGGAATAGAAAATTATATGTTTTAATGTCTTTTTCCAAAACTTCTCAAAGTTCATTTTTTGTTGATCAAGCTTACGCTGAGCAGTTGCACTTCCCTCAATTAAATATTCAATTTGTCTGAATACAAATTCCATGAATATCGTTTGAGGGCATACCCATCCACAGAACAATCTACCAAAGACCACAGTAAATAATACAACAAATACAATAGTCGTAATTAGAGTAAGAAGGATTAGATGAAAATCCTGTGGCCAGAATACGACTCCAAATATTACAAATTTCCGTTGCAATACATCAAATAGCATTATTGGTTCATCACCTATTTTAATAAACGGACCAATATAAAATAGAGCCAATAGGAATATTGCCAGAATTCTTCTTCTATTTGTATATTTCCCTTTAATCTTTTTTGCATAAACCCAAATTCGCTTTCCATCATTAGCAACAGTTGATAGTTTGTCTCTGAAGTAATCTGGTTCGGGTTTATTAGTACTTTTTGCCATATTTCTATGAATTTAGGTAAAAATAGTTCATTATTCATTTCCCCATTATATTGGGAGTGAAAAAGGTCATAAAGTTATAAAAATATGATTTATATCATAATAAAATGAACTGAAAAATAATCTAATTTAGAATATCCCAAAAAAAAGAAGCCGAACTATTCCATCCGGCTTCCAATATTAATATTTAAGCATAAAATTAATACTCTTTTCCTTCAGCAGCTTTTGGTGTTGCTGGAGTAGAACCTACTAACTCGGTCAGGATATAGCTAATCACTTGTAGACGAGCTTTCTCACTAAGTTGAGTATTGTATGGAATCATTCCCTTTTCGATAACACCATTGGTTATAATATTAAACATGTCTTCAACTGAGTTTCCATGTATCCAAAAATTATCTGTCATATTAGGGCCAACAAGTCCACCACCATCAACAAGATGGCAAGCAGAGCAGATCTTTGTCCAAGTTTCTTTACCTGCCTCAATATCTGCAGAACTTGTAAGTAGTTCCATTTTAAAGGCTTCTGTATTAGTATTTGCAGGTTTATCTGCATTCGATTTTTCCATTGCCACTTCGTACTCTCTTGTTTGAATAAGATCGTCGGACTGAAAAACGAATAATCTAATCATATATACAATAGAGAATATAATTGTTAGATAGAATAGCCATTTCCACCATGGTGGTAGATCATTATCCAACTCCTTGATCCCATCATAACTATGATCTTGAATTAATCGTTCATTGGTAAGGGTATCAATTTCATACCCTTCATTATCTATTTTTGTATTTTTATTATCTGTTGCCATAGTTTATCATTTTTAAATTTGATTATTATTTTCATTTTGAAGATCATTGTTGCCATCAAGTGGCATATTGCTAATTTCTTCAATTTCTTTTTTGTCGGTTTTTATCACCAAATAGGTAACCAGTACAAAAAAAGTAAAGAAAATTAATAAAGAGATTATGGGGTAGATCTCTACTCCTGAAATCTGTTCTAGTGTGTTGATTACAATCTTCATAATTTCAAATAATTCTATTAGTCGTTATAAACATCAGTTCCCAAACGTTGCAAGTAAGCTATTAGGGCAACAATTTCTTTGTTTTCACCCACTTCGATACCACTTTCACGCAGACCGTTTGCAATTTGATTATATTGAGCCTCTAGATCGGCAACAGCTTTGTCTTCATAACCTTCTGGGTATGGCACACCAAGGGTCATCATGGCGCTTATCTTAGCTGGTGTTAATTCGAGATCTATTTCTCTGTCAACTAACCAAGGATACTGTGGCATTATCGATTCGGGGCTAACCTTTTGTGGATTTACCATATGGTTAAAATGCCATGAATCGGGTTTGTAATTTGGTAGAGTTTTAACTCCTTCACGAGCTAAATCAGGACCTGTACGTTTAGAACCAAATTGGAATGGATGGTCATAAACTGTTTCACCTGCTTTAGTATATTCACCATATCTCTCAACCTCATCACGGAACGGTCGGATCATTTGAGAATGACATAGATAACATCCTTCAGCAATGTAAACATCGCGACCTTCAAGTTCCAGTGGTGTATAAGGTTTAACAGCACTAATTGTTGGAACGTTAGATTTAACAAGATACATTGGAACTACCTCAAATAATCCACCAATAAGGATGGCAATAAGTGCAAGCAAAGTAAACTGTAAAGGTTTTCCTTCAATTTTTCTGTGGAATGATTCGCCAGTTTTTGCCGGCGCTTTAGCAGGTGCTTCATCATTTTCATATCTATTAAAACTACCTTGCTTAGCAGTTTTTACAATATTAAAGATGAATAATAATACACCAATAAAATAAAGTGATCCACCAAATGCTCTCAAGTAATACATTGGCAGTATTTGTGTTACTGTTTCCAGGAAGTTAGGGTATGCTAAGAAACCTTCAGCAGTAAACTCTTTCCACATTAGTGCTTGTGTAAAACCAGCAAAATAAAGTGGGATTGAGAAGAATAACATACCAAGTGTTGCAATCCAAAAATGTGTATTTGCAAGTTTAATAGAGTATAGTTTTGTTTTGAATAAACGTGGTATTAACCAATAAATCATACCGAAGTTCATCATTGCATTCCACCCCAGAGTACCAATATGTACATGAGCAATTGTCCAATCGGTGAAATGGCTTAAGGCATTTACCGTTTTAAGGGAAAGCATTGGTCCTTCAAATGTAGACATACCATAAGCTGTAATACCTACGACAAACATTTTTAGTACGGGGTCTTCTCGAACCTTATCCCAGGCTCCTCTTAAAGTGAGCAAACCGTTAATCATACCACCCCAAGATGGTGCAATAAGCATAACTGAGAATACTACTCCAAGAGCTTGAGCCCAATCAGGAAGTGCTGAATAAAGTAAATGGTGTGGTCCAGCCCAAATGTATAGGAATATTAATGCCCAGAAATGAATTATTGAAAGCTTATATGAGTAAATAGGACGGTTTGCAGCCTTTGGAATGAAATAATACATCATACCCAAAATTGGGGTAGTTAGGAAGAATGCAACAGCATTATGTCCATACCACCATTGTACAAGCGCATCCTGAATACCACC
>CALCGQ010000119.1 GCA_937901015.1 uncultured Bacteroidota bacterium
ATACAGGTAAGGATAGTCAGATCATCGATTACCTAGAAAGTAAAACTGAAATACTTAATTTTATTGAAAACGTTAAGTTAATTCTTAACCCAAGCGTTGAGAATTATATCATTAGAAATTTCAGTGATCTACAAATAAACTTTGGTTGTACAGGAGGAAGACATCGTTCAGTATACTCCACAGAAACCATTGGAAAATATCTTCAAAAAAGATATCCAAAAGCCCATGTTGTAATAAAACATAATGAGCTGGATTAAAGAGATAACTAACAATATATGAAAGCTATAATATTGTCAGCAGGATTGGGCACCCGACTCAAAGAAATTACTAAAACTAAGCCTAAAGCTTTGGTTGAGGTAAAAGGTGTTACCATGTTGGAGAGGGTTATTCTAAAGCTTTCATCAGAAGGGGTAACGGAATTCCTTGTGAACATTCATCATAAAGGACAAGATATAATTGACTTTTTAATTGCAAAAAACCATTTTGGACTCAATATAAAAATATCAGATGAGCGGGATCAATTGTTAAATACGGGTGGTGCAATTCTCAAAGCCGAAGATTTTATTGTTGGTAATGATCCTATTTTGGTACATAATGTTGATATAGTTTCAGATGTGAGTATTAATGACCTTCTTGAATATCATAAATCAAATGACTGTATTGCCACACTTTGTGTTAGAGAGAGGTATACAAATCGTTATTTACTCTTTGATAATGATATAAACCTTATTGGATGGACTAACCAAAAAGCAGGTTCATTTAAATGGGTAGGACACAGTGCGGAAGTCTATAAAAAACTGGCATTTAGTGGAATATATTTAATTAGTCCGGATTTTATCAATAAAATAAAACAGAAGGGAGAGTTCTCAATAATAGATTCCTGGTTAGATATTGCCAAAATAGAAACCATTAAAGGTTATATTGACAATTCTAATGTATGGCACGATCTGGGAACATCTGAAAGAATAAAAAATGCAGAAAAATAATATCTTAGATGATAGAGAAATTTCTTAACAAAGCAGCCAAAAAGTTAATTGCCGGAGATTATACCGGGCCAAAGTCAGTGGTAGTATTACCCAACCGCAGATCTGAGGTATTTCTAAAACAAGAAATAAAAAAGATCAATAAAAATAACATTTGGTTACCCGACTTCCTACCTATCGATGAATTTGTTCAGAAAGTATCCGGAATATCAAAAGCTGATAATATTAGCATTGGTTTTGATCTATTTCATTCCTATCAGCAAAAGGAAAGAGAAAATGCCAAATCCATCGATGAGTTTCTCTCATGGACCCCAATGATTCTTAATGATTTCAATGATATTGATAATTCAATGGTTGACGCCAAGGAGGTATATAGCCAATTATCTGCCATAAAAGCTATAGAGCAATGGAGTCCTGAGCGTAAAATTCTTACCGAATTACAGGAAAATTATCTAAGGTTCTACAATTCCATGTATGATTATTACAATGGGTTAAAGGAAATTCTTACATTAAAAAACTGTGGCTATCAAGGTATGATTAATCGGCACTTGGCCGAGAATATAGAACAATCTAATATCAAGTGGGATCGATTTTTAATAATAGGAATTAATGCACTATCTGAGGCAGAAATAAGAATATTTAGTTACCTTAATCAGAATTATCACACAAAATTTATTTGGGATATTGACCAGTATTATTTTAACCCATCAAAAGGTAAGGACAATCATGAAGCGGGGAAACATATTCTACATATTATCGACCGTTTAAAACTGGAGATGGATGATGAAGTTGAACAATACCTAACGAAAACAAAAAAGAAAATAAATATATTTGGAGTGCCAAAAAGCATTGGGCAAGTTAAATTTATTGGACAAGAATTATCCAAATCTAATTTAGATAATAATTCAAATACTGCTATTGTTTTAGCTAATGAAGGGTTGTTGATTCCTTTACTGAATTCACTTCCTGTTAATGAAGGAAAAAATAGCTATAACTTAACATTAGGATACCCCACAGCAGCAAGTCAAATTGACCATTTTTTTGAAGCATGGATTGATGTAATTGAATCAATTAATTCAAATCAAAAAACCATCAAGTCAAACTCACTAATAAACTTGATTGAAAACCCTGTTGTTAAGCAAATACTAGATACTCGAAAGCAAATAACCAGAAGTATCTCCGAATTATTAATAGTAAGTTATCCAATTAGTATAGGTTTTAACGAAATAACAAATTTCATAAAACAAAAAGATAATGATGCTTCAATTTCATTTTCAGATCTTATCAACGAGGCTAATAATAGTAGCATATCACAAGCTCTTCTAAGCTTAATGAATGTAATAATTAAGAATATTGAATCCGCTAAAGCTTCTAGTATTCTATATGGTGAATTACTACACTCTTTGACTAACATTCTGGGAAAACTAATCAAATATACATCTGATTATGAAAATGATATTAATTTTCATAGCCTAAAAAAAATCAGTAAGCAATTATTCAGTCTAACCAATGTTAATTTAGTTGGAGAACCATTACGAGGAATTCAAATAATGGGTATGCTGGAAACTCGTACCCTCGATTTCGACAATATCTATATCCTGTCGGTTAATGAAGGAATACTACCCAAAACAACTTCAGTTGACTCGTTTATTCCTATGGACATAAGGAGAGAATTAAACCTACCATTACCATCGGATAAAACTGATATTTATTCATATCATTTCCATAGGTTATTACAGCGAAGCACTAATATCACTCTTCTCTATAATTCTGATGCAGAAAAACTTGGAGGAGGAGAGAAAAGCAGATTCATACTTCAGATTGAAAATGAACTACGAAATGCTAATCCTGATATAAAAATATCTGAAAAAATAATTGATACTAAAATCAAAAAAGATGGTGAGAATATAGATGCAGATATCATAGTAATTGAAAAGAATAAGGATATCCAAGATAGGATTTCGAAACTCTCTCAAACCGGATATAGTGCATCTCTTTTCAATAGTTATATTACCTGTAGTTTGAAATTCTATTTTCAACAAATCCTTAGGCTAAAAACAGAATCTTCAATAGGACAATCCATTGAAGCAAACACATTTGGTACCGTTATTCATGAAACGCTGGAGAGTTTATACCAATCTGAAATAAAAGCACAAATAAGCACCGACAGGATCAAATCCCGAATTGATAAATCTGAAAAACTGCTCATATCAATTTTCAAAAAAAACTATAAAAACGATAATCTAACCACAGGTAAAAACTTATTGATTTTTGAAGTTGCAAAAAATTATATCAGTAATTTCCTGAAATGGGAAATAAAGAATCAAAAACTAGTCCCATCACAATTAATAAGTACCGAGGAAAAGATAGTTTCGAATATACCTGGAAGTTCGATAACAGTTAAAGGTACAATTGACAGGGTTGATGAGTTACTTGCAGATGGTAAGACCAGAATCATTGACTACAAAACAGGGTTCATAAATCCCAGCAACCTTAAAGTAGCAGATATTACAAAACTTACAACTGACCCTGATTTATCAAAGTCGTTTCAGGTAATGTATTACGCTTGGTTATATAACCTTAAGTATTCAAATTCAAATATTGAAGCTGGAATAATCAGTATGCGTAGTATGTCTCATGGATTTATCCCACTTATTCTCAAAGAGTTTCAGGATATCTCAGAATATTTTCAAATATTTGGGGAATCAGTTCATACCCTTGTCGATGAAATATCCAACACAAACATTCCATTTAGGCAAACCGACAAAATCGAGAGGTGCAAATTTTGTGACTACAGTACCATCTGTAATAGGGTTACATAATACTCAGTTGGTTCAAAAATAATCATGTTCCCGTTTTTTTAATCAGTAAAAAAAATTATTTTTGTATTGATAACGTAGCTTTACATAAACTGCACCAAACCATGCATATTCAAAAGTATAAAATTCTTTTGGTTGACGACAGACCTGAGAACCTTATTACCTTGGAGGGTATATTAGAAAGTCCTGAGCTTGAGATATATACAGCTAACTCTGGGAATGAAGCATTAGGAATTTTACTTGAGCATGACTTTGCTTTGGTACTTATGGATGTTCAGATGCCAGGAATGGATGGCTTTGAAACAGCTGAGATTATGCGCAGCAATGATAAAACAAAGCAAATACCAATTATTTTTGTTACTGCTATAAGTAAGCAAAGGAAACACATTTTCCGTGGTTATCGAGCTGGAGCTGTGGATTACTTGTACAAACCACTTGATCTGGAAATTCTCAAAAGTAAGATGTCGGCTTTTATTGAATTTTTCAAACATAGAACAGCACTTCAAGAAACCACTAAGAAATTACAAAAAACCGTATTAGAGCTTGAAGATGCAAAAGACATTGCTGAAAATGCAACTAATACGAAGAGTTTATTTCTTGCATCCATGAGCCATGAAATCCGAACTCCTCTAAATGGTATTATAGGAATGGCTGATCTTGGTTTGATGGATACTGACATAAGTGGACTGCAAAAAGAAAGACTTGAAGACATTAAAAAATCAGGCGAAACATTGCTTGAGATAATAAATGATATACTAGATATTTCAAAAGTTGAAGCTGACGCGTTTGAACTTGAAGAAATTGAATTTAGCTTGAGAGACCTCGTGGAGCGTATTTTTAATACAATAAGTATTAAAGCCATCGATGGAAAAAACGAACTTATTTGTGATATTGATGAAGATATACCAGATATTATAATTGGTGATCCATTACGCTTGAAACAAATTCTTACCAACCTGCTTAATAATGGGATTAAATTTACATCTGAAGGAACCATAAAACTGTCCGTAGAGATGTTGGAGAATATTGAAGAGCAATTACGCCTTAAATTCTGCATTGTTGATACTGGAATAGGAATTCATGAAGAAGCCTTAGGAAAACTGTTTGCTACATATTCACAAGCAGATGTATCAACTACTCGAACACATGGGGGAACAGGACTTGGCCTTAATATTTCTCAAAAACTAGTAAATCTAATGGGAGGAAACATTAGTGTTGAAAGTGAGGTAAATAAGGGAAGTTCATTCTGCTTTTCACTAAACCTAATATCTGGAGATCAAGAACATGACACTTCGCTAAGTAGTAGTATTGCAAAATCAAATAACCTTAATATTTTAATTATTGATAATAGCTATGAAGCTGCAAAAGTTCTTTCCAATATTCTTCATAGCCTTGGTTTCAAATGCAAAGTGGCAAACTCTTTTGATGACGCAATAGAATTGATGAAAAAAGAAGATTTCAATTTATTATTTATTGATTTCTTGTTAAATAGCATGTCTGGGGATAAGGTCGTTGAGGAACTTAACAAGCACTTTACTAAGAATAAGTTCAATATTGTTTTCCTATCTCAGATTAAATCATCAATTGAAGTAGCAAAACTGCAAAAGACAAAAAAATACGACTTTATTACTAAGCCTGTAATTAGGACAAAAATCAAGTCCTACTTCGAGAAGAAGTATGGTGAAAAATCTAAGTCTAAAGAAGATACAACTGACAAGAAGAAAGCTCCTACAGCAAAAGAAGCTGAAAACGTTAAAATTCTAGTGGCCGAAGATCAGGTTATTAACATGAAGATTATTACTCAGCTACTACAGAAAAAAGGTTGGGAAGTAATCGCTGCCGAAAATGGTAAGATTGCCGTTGATAAATATCAGGAGTTAGGTAGTGAACTAAATCTAGTGTTAATGGATGTTCAGATGCCTGTAATGGATGGATTTACTGCAACTGAAACCATACGAGAAATGGAAACTAAGTCTGGAACACATATACCCATACTTGCCATGACTGCTTTTGCTATGAAAGGTGATAAAGAAAAATGTTTAGCAGTTGGAATGGATTACTATATCACTAAACCTATAAATCCTCAGGAACTATATAGCATCGTTGAAAAATATGTTTATTCATAGTCGTACTGCTGACCATAAAACTACTACACAAAAAGTATGAGTAAGGAATTTCTAAATTATAATGAATCCTCAACTTGGGAAAAACTCAAGTTTTCGCTAAAATCATGGAAGTATATTGGGGTTGGTAAATCATTGTTAATATGGTTTTTGGCCATATCATTTATTCCATTGGCAACTGTAAGTTATATTAACTATTTAAATGCTTACCATGGACTTACAATAGTTGCTGATAAATCATTAAATTCCTCATCTCAACTACGGTTAAAATATATTAATACATATTTTGATGGTGCGGTTGATATCCTTAAAGTAACAGCAGCATCACATGCACGACTTGTAATTTTTAGTAAACTTGAAGAAGAGTTAAAAGAAAGCGGGTTACCATTAATTGATTTTGTAAAGACTTCCAACTGGAAAGAAACTTCAAAAAATCTTAGAAATGAGATAGAAAACGAGATTAAGGAAAACGATTATTATAACTTTCTGTTTATCGATGGAAATGGTAATGTAATATTTAGTGTAAAAAATGAAGACGTACTTGGCCAAAACATATTTGAAGGAGATTTACGGACTACACTTCTTAGTTCAACAGCCCGAAATTCACTTGAATCGGGGAAAATGCTATTCTCAGACCTTGAATTTTTTGACCCAAGCTACAATAAAATAACTGGTTTCTTTATCAAACCCAGCATAGATGAAACAGGAGAAGTTTTTGGACTTCTTGTACTCCAGATTTCCATAGACGGATTAAATCATATGATCCAACAAGAGGCTGGCTATGGTGAAACAGGTCAGGCTTTCCTTTTGGGAGAAGATTTATTGTTAAGGTCTGCAACTCGGTTTGGAGAAAAAACTGATGTCCTTACAAAGAAGATATCTAATGTTAAGACCAGAGATTGGAAAGATTATCTACTTCATAAAGATGATCTTGATTACCTAATATCAAAAAAGCTTGATGAAACAAAAGTTTCTAATTATGATTCAGATGGTGATGGCAGGTATGTAATGGGCATTTACAGAAACATAGATGAATTAGCCGAGCTTGGTGTAAACTGGGCTCTTTTTGAAGAAATTGAACATCATGAAGCATTTGCTTATGCACGTAGGCTTAGCGATATTGTGAAAATATCATTCATTATCACAATATTGGTTGTTTTCTTCATATCTCTTTTGGTTACCCGATGGTTTGTAAATCCAATAAAACAGCTTTCATCATGGGGAAAAGAAGTTGCAAGCGGTAAATTATCACCTAAAAACATTAAGGCTCCACCAAATGAAGTTGGTGATATGAGTGTAACATTTAATAGTATTGTTACCTCTTTAACTTCCTACGCCAATGTAGCCCGACTTATGTCGAAAGGAGACTATACTGATGATGTTGTCATAAGAAGTAAGGATGACATTCTGGGAATTTCTCTTAATCAAATGATTGAAAGCCTCAAGTCTGTTGTTGAACAAGCCAATAAAATAGCTGAGGGAGATTACTCGACTGTAGTAGAGCCAAGAAGTCAAAATGATCTATTGGGCAAGTCATTATATAAAATGACTGAAACCCTACGTAATAATGCCATATATAATGAGCAAGAAAATTGGCTTAAAACTGGATTAAATCAACTACAAAACAATGTCAAAGGTGCAACCGACCTTAAGGGCCTAACAAGTTCCATTATTACTTTTTTCTGCACCTATCTTGAAGCTCAGGTAGGACTAATTTATGTATCAAACGAGGAAAAGATTGAATTAAGCTCTTCATATGCTTTAAAAAGTAAGGATAAAAAAAGACTTAATACCATTTTGCCTGGTGAAGGATTAGTAGGTCAAACTTTTAATGAAAAGAGAACCCTGATTATATCAGAGAATTCGGATGATGAACTACCTATGTTCAATTTTGGAATTGGTGAACAAAAACTCAATAATTTTGTTACTGTCCCATTTATTATGGGAGATAATGTGGTTGCTATCATGCAATTGGGTTTATTAAGAAAACTCAGTGATAATCAAATGAAATTTATTGATACTGCTGCTAACGACGTGGCATTGTCGCTTGTTACCTTACAATCTCACATCAAAGTAATTGAGCTTCTCGAGAGAACTCAAGAGCAAGCTAAGGAACTTGAAGTACAACAAGAAGAGCTCCGTCAAACAAACGAAGAACTTCAGGAGCAAACTAAAGCCCTAAAAGTCTCAGAAGAAAACCTACAGTCACAAAAAGAGGAATTAAAAGTTACCAATGAGGAGCTTGAAGAAAGAAGCAGAGCGCTTGAACTTCAGCGCGATGCCATTCGCCTGAAAAATAAAGAACTTGAAACTGCCCGCAAAGAGATTGAGGAAAAGGCTAAGGATCTGGAACTTGCCAGTAGATATAAATCTGAGTTTTTAGCTAATATGTCGCATGAACTTCGAACACCTCTGAATAGCATAATTGTACTGTCGCAGCTTATGGCAGAAAACAAAAAACAACATTTAGACGAAAAAGAGCAGCAATTCTCAAAAACCATAAATTCATCGGGAATCGACCTCTTGAATCTAATTAATGATATTCTAGATCTTTCGAAAGTAGAATCTGGTAAAATTGAACTTAATGTTGAGCCTTTATATTTTGATGATCTAAGAGTTTACATTGAATCTACATTTGATGAGGTAATGAAAGATAAAGGTCTTAACCTCGCCGTTGAACTCGAAAAAGGATCACCAGAAAGTATTATTAGTGATGTGCAAAGAGTTCATCAGGTAGTGAAAAACCTATTCTCAAATGCCATTAAATTTACAAGTCAGGGGGAAATAAAACTATTAGTCCATAATCCTGATAAAAAGACCAAATTTAGTAATCCTGATCTTAAAATAAAGGATACTATTGCTATTTCAGTAATCGACAGTGGTATCGGTATACCCGAGAAAAAACAGAAAGTAATTTTTGAAGCCTTTAAACAGGCAGATGGAACTACCAGTAGAAAATATGGTGGTACAGGTTTAGGGCTAAGTATATCCAAAAATTTCGCGCAACTTCTAGGTGGAGAAATGCAGTTAGTAAGTAAAGAGGGATCGGGATCTACATTCACATTATATCTTCCGTATAAGATTGAAGTGGCGGAAATCCAAACTGAAGAAACTGTTGATGAGGATGAATACATTCAGGAAGAAGAGGTTGAAAATACATATGCTAGAACTGATGCAATTTCAGAGGAACCGGAACCCAGAATAAAACATGTCAACAGAAATATTAAAGATGATCTGGACAATATTACCAAAGATGATAAATCGGTTCTTATAATTGAAGATGACTATAATTTTGCATCTGTACTTTATAATTTGGCTCATGATCATGATTTTAAAGCAATAATCGCTTTGGATGGTGAATCGGGACTACATCTTGCCGACTATCATATGCCAAAGGCAATTATCCTAGATATTGGACTACCAGGCATGGATGGATATGATGTAATGAAAAGACTTAAAGTGAATCCTAAAACACGTCATATTCCAGTTCATTTTATATCGGCAGTGGATACAGATATTAAAGCTTTTAAAATGGGAGCTATTGGATATCTGACAAAACCTGTTGAAAAGCAACAGATCGACAATGTTTTCGATAAAATTGAAAAGCTAATTTCTAAGCCCATTAAAAAACTCATCGTTGTTGAAGATGAAGAAATAATGAGAAAGAGCATCATCAATTTAATGAAAGGCGAAAATATTCATATTACAGATGTTGGTACAGGTAAAGAAGCCTTAGAAAAAGTATCTTCTGAAGATTTTGATTGCATGATTCTTGATCTTGGCCTTGAAGACATGACTGGTTTTGAGCTACTCGATAAATTTAATGAAAATAATGTGGCCGAAAAGCTACCAATTATCATTTATACCGGTCGCGATCTTACCAGAGAAGAAAATGATAAACTCAAAAAGTATTCCCAAAGTATTATTCTGAAAGGAGCGCGATCCTTTGAACGACTATTGGCTGAAACTACATTGTTTTTGCATCAGGTTGAATCAAAATTACCTGTTGAGCAGAAAAAAATGTTGGAAAAAGTTCATGGCTCCGGAGATGTACTTGCAGGTAAAACTATCTTGGTTATTGATGATGATATGAGAAATGTTTTTGCCATTTCAAGCTTACTTGAAAGCTATGAAATTAAAGTAAATGTTGGTAGGAACGGTAAGGATGGTATAGATAAGCTAAAAGCTAATGACGATATTGACCTCATCCTAATGGATATCATGATGCCTGAAATGGATGGTTATGAGGCTATGAGATTAATTCGTAAAGAAAAGAAATATGAAAGTCTGCCAATTATTGCATTAACAGCTAAGGCAATGAAAGAAGACAGAGAGAAATGTATTGCAGCCGGTGCAAATGAATATTTGTCTAAACCTGTTGAGAAAGAAAAATTGCTATCACTGCTCAGAGTATGGCTTTATTCAGGGTAAATAGAAAATATTTTCACTTACGAATATTAAGATTTTCTATCACCAAGTAATTGATATCAATCATAAGTACTTTAATCTCGTAAAATAGAAATAGAGAACCACATAAATTAATCAAGGTCATGAGTTTCGATTCTAAAAATAAAAATCAAACGATCAATATAGAGATTGACCTTATCCTACAGGCAATTTTTCAAAAATACGGTTATGACTTTAGGAATTATAGCAAGGCTCATGTTAAACGAAGGTTGCTTAATAGGATAAGTACTTCAAATCTTCAGAGCATTTCAGAATTACAGCATAAAGTTCTCCATGATCAGGAATATTTTGAAATACTTCTACGTGATTTATCAATTAACGTAACAGAGATGTTTCGCGATCCCGGGTTCTATTTGGCAATGCGAAAAGAGGTACTTCCCATACTTAAAACTTATCC
>CALCGQ010000120.1 GCA_937901015.1 uncultured Bacteroidota bacterium
ACCTCAAATTTATATTGTGAAGATTTTATCGACACCATTGATAATGTTGTATCAGCCATACCAGCTGAAGAGGCTGAATTGTTTAAACCAGATATCCTAATAAGCTTTGGCGGACAGGTTGTGTCTAAGATGATTAAAAAATTCCTTAGAAATAACAAACCTGAAAATCACTGGCATATATCACCATCTGGCGAGTCGATGGATTCATATTTTAGCTTAACCGAAGCAGTGATATTCAATATCACCGATTTTTTAAGTTTATTGGAGATACATTCAAGTAGTACAACATCTATGTATTCTGAAATCTGGAAACTGAAGAGAGAAAGTGTTGATAAAAGAAAAAAACAATTCCTATCCAAAGTAGAGTATTCTGACCTTAAGGTATTTGAAACAATCTTAAACATTATACCTTCAGATAGTGTTTTGCATCTCGGAAATAGTACCCCTGTCAGATATTCCCAACTTTTTGGCAGTGATCCAACTATTGAATACAACTCAAATAGAGGAGTAAGTGGAATTGACGGTCAGATATCAACCTACGTTGGATATTCCTTTGGAAGTGATAACCTAAATATTCTTATTACAGGTGATCTAGGATTTCTTTATGATTCGAATGGGCTAATGAATCATTACTTGAAACCCAATTTAAAAATTATTGTAATTAACAATCAAGGAGGCGGAATCTTTAGATTTATACCCGGCCCCGACACTACTCCAAATCTGGAAGAATTCTTTGAAGCTAAACATCAATGGGATTCTAAATATATATGCAAAGCATTTGGCGTAGAATATCTGAAAGCTGAAAACATAGTTCAGATTAAAGATGCGTTGCCAAAATTCTTAAAATCAGAAAATGGTCCTGCTCTTCTTGAAATATTCACTCCATCCGACAAAAATGGAATAATATTAAGAGAATATTTTAAATTTATCCGAGTTGGTAAAAAAGACTAACATTCGGGGAATTGCTGATATCTGCTTTAACCTGTTTCAGCTTAAACTACTGATTATCTATCATACCAAAATCAATTTATGACTTTAGGTGATTTGCTCTAAAGTATATGATAATGGATGAATTTTATACTATTTCTAACTCTCAAGATAAATTTCATACCTTTGAAATCACTTGTACTAGTTCAAATTATTTTTTAAATACAAATCCGTTATCATGAATAGAATAAATATATCTAAGCTTATAAGCATATTTTTTATAATTATTGGATTAAGCATAAGCAACAATTCACATTCACAAACTGTTGTTCAATGGTATACTTCCATGGGTGATTTTAGAGCTCAATTAAGGGAGGACCTTGTGCCCATGACTGCTCAAAACTTCATTGATTTGACAAATGCTGAGTTTTATGATGGTTTGATTTTTCACAGGGTAATTGAGGGTTTTATGAATCAGGATGGTTGCCCTAATGGTAATGGTACAGGAGGTCCGGGTTATACATTTGATGATGAATTTCACCCAGATCTACGTCATGATGAACCTGGAATTTTATCGATGGCCAACTCCGGACCAAATACAAATGGTTCTCAATATTTTATAACCGTAGCACCTACAGATTGGCTTGATGATGTTCATTCTGTATTTGGAAAAATTATTGATGGAATGGATGTGGTATATGCCATAAGTGAAGTTGAAACAAATTCAAATGACAAACCATTAATAGATATAGTTATTGATAGCATTAGAGTAGTAACAGGCGACCCGGCCATAACACTCACTGCACCACTTGCAGCTTCGAAATGGAATGGGTTCGCTACCAATGAAATAACATGGGACAGTGAATTTATTGCTGATGTTAAAATCGAGTTCTCATCTGATAATGGTCAAACATGGGAGACCTTAACTGAATCATCATCTGCAAATACAAGATCATTCTCATGGTCTCCGACAAATATTCTGTCAACGGAGTGTTTAATGAAGATCAGTGATGTAGCAAACCCAGATATTAATAGTATTACCGAAACACCTTTTACACTTTGCAAACTGGATTTAACAAGCCCAAATGGCGGAGCTCTTTACCGAGCTGGATCACCAGTTGAAGTAACATGGGATAGTGAAATGTCAGGTGATTTAACATTATCATATAAAGCATGTATCGATTGTGACTGGGTTATGGTAGAGGAAAATATCCCGGTTGACAGTAATTCATATCAATGGATTCCTGAAATTCCTACAATGTGGTGTAAGGTTAAGCTAAGTGAAACATTATATCCAACTGTATATGACGAGTCTTACAATATGTTCTTTGTGTACCAACTCGACTTAACTTCGCCCCAAGGTGGTGAAAATATCGCAGGTGGAAGTTTATTCGATATTGAATGGGAAAGTGAGATTATAACTGATGTTAAGATAGAATATTCTACTGACAATGGGCAAACCTGGATAACAGAAGCTACAGTGTCAGCTGATGATACAACATATCAATGGGAAGTCCCAAATTTAAATACAGACGAAGGGTTTGTAAAACTGACGTTTCCTAGTCAACCAGAAAATTATTCAATGAATGAATTACCATTCTCCATTGATTATACAGTTGGTATAGATGATCAGTTTTCCAACAAGATTGGATTGAAAATATATCCAATACCTGCGGTTAACGATATTACAGTTTCTTTTGACACACCCAATGAAATGAAAGATAACTACAAAGTCGAAATCTATAGTATCAATGGGAAATTGCTTTTCAGCCAAGATGCAACCATCAGCACGAATAAAGCACAACATATTGTTATTGATACTCAAAATTTGTCAAAGGGAATTTACCTTATCAGAATTAACGGAGGTTCAACAACTATGAGTGAGAAATTTTTAAAAAGGTAGGTGAAGTTTCTGAAAAGAAAAATTATTCTATACAATTATTTCTACAATTGTACCAGTACCATTTTCATCATTAACATCTACAATCTGATAGGATATTGATCTGTTGTTGATTTTATTATAACTCTCAACAATTGACTTTACTATTTGGAGTCCCTTACCAGTACCTGAAGTTTTAAGGATCTTTGATTTTGTCCTTCCAACACCATTATCAGTAATAGTAATTTTAGTTTGATGCTTTTGATCAGCTATTCGAATTGTAAGCTCTTTAACACCAATCTTAGGCTGTAGACCATGTTTTAATGCATTTTCCGCAAAAGTATAAATCAGCGAGTGGGGTATTAGTATTTGGTTCAAATCCAGATTATCATCAGCTTCAATAACAAACTCAAAATCATTACTAAAACGCTTTTGTTGAAGAATAAGATAGTCTTTTACAAACTCAAGTTCTTCAAAAAGTGTAGTTTCCGTTTGATCTGCATACTTAAGTCCTCGATGAATTAACGATGCAAACCTTCCAAAATAATACTGCGCATCTTCTTTGCTTTCTTTTGAGAACATATAACCAATACTGTTCAATGTATTTAACATAAAGTGAGGCTCTAACTGCTTCTTAGATAAAGCCATTTGCTGACGCATCAATTGCTTTTCTGATTCAAACTTCCGATTTGCTAATATATTCTGCACCTTTTGCAATCCTGAGAAGAGAAGAAACAACAGTAGATAAGACAATAAATAAACCGGGTATTTTAACAAATAGTAATTTGACTCCGTGTATTTTACATAAAACACAAGGTCATCTGCCTGAAGCATCAATAATGTTCCATCTTCTGTGATTCTTTTATTAATAACCCACTGTTTAGTGAATTTCGCTCCCGGCAAATCTACTATTGTGTATTCCTTCAAGTTGGATCTGAATATCAATAATTTCTCATCAGAATTTATATTTGCTTTGTAAACAATCTCATTATCACCATCTTCATCGATATCATTTTCCCAGAAAAACCAAGGATTTATTGTGAGATTCTCAATATCAACGGAACTATGCAATTTTAGCTGAAGAGATGTATCAGTTACTAGTACCGTTCCAGATCTGTCAATTATATAAAGGTTTTCTCCATCTGGAAAATCTACTTTGATAAACTTAATATTTTCATATTTTTCTTTAGAGATACTTGATTCTTTTAGCAGATTACCAAGGCTATCATACAATTGTAACCAATACTTATTAGATGTTTTTCCTTGGGCTATTGATGAGTAAATGCATGCGATCATGATTTTTTCACTTGTCTTATAAAAAAGTGGTTCAGCTGTGGAATAAAGACTATCAAATTCCAATGGGTCGAATACGAAATCAAAACCATTGGCAATATCATAAACCATAAGCCATGCACAAGTATCCGGATAGGGCAATTCGTCTTGTATATTTCCTGGACTGGTAACCAAACCCGTTAATTCAACTACTCCATCACCATTTATATCATAAAAATCAACATTTCCAGAAAAACATGTTGCACTTGGTTGCGAAGAAACAATTGAGTCTAAGTTTAAATAATAAGCAAAGCCAGCACGTGGCTGCTTTGACAAACCACTTCTCAGCATAAAAACAAACTCATCAAGATCATCCTTATTAACATCAATCATTGATCCAAACAACACACGACAATCATTTTGGCTTACATTGAAAAAATTTGATGTGCATATAAACCTATCTTCAAAACCAAATCCATTGTGTATTAATAACTCCGAACAATTAAGGTAAATGGAATCTCCAACACGTGTAAAACAATACACCTCATCATATCCATTTTTGTTATAATCTCCAAAAAAAAGCTGTTGGCTAGCCAGCCAGTTCCCTCTTAAATTCCATTGACCAATAATCCTGTCTTTTTCATCAAAATATACAATCTCAGGTACCTTTTCGTCCTTATCGTAATTAACTACCAATCTCTCTGTAAGCGTATCACCATCTAAATCATGATAATAAATCTTGGTTGTTTCAATATATGTTTTAGTTTCAACAATTTCTGCATTATACTTATTGAAATACTCAGGTGTAGTAATCCATATTCCAATCCATAAGTAAATTGCCAACATAAAAGGATGAACCAAGTATATGACAATGTTTGACTTAAAAGATAATAGCTTATCCATTTTGGAAGATGATATTCGAATGTAAATCTACAAAACCCCTTCTACATATTCAAAGTCATTAATTAATATCTTTACAAAAAATTTATAGTAAGGTGAATTATAATAATCCAAATCTAGTTTTCAAGGAAATACCTACTGGCAAAGTAGGTTGGTGTAGTCCTTCAAATATTGCTTTAGTAAAATATTGGGGTAAAACAGGGATTCAGATACCCGCAAACCCATCCATCAGCTTTACTCTTAGTAAATCAATAACTGAAACAATTATTAATTTCTCTCCGTCTAAAAATGATAGATGTAATCTTGATTTCTATTTTGATGGGATTCCAAATGCTAAATTTGCTGAAAAGACTTCAGAATTCTTTAAAAAACTAGTTGATATCTTTCCGTTTATAAAGCAACTGGATTTCAGTATCTATACAAAAAATACTTTCCCCCATTCTGCTGGAATTGCATCCTCAGCTTCAGGAATGAGCGCAATCGCCATAGCTCTTTGCGATATTGAGAATCAGTTTTTCAACACCTTCCATACTGAAGATGAGTTTTACCAGAAGGCATCCTACATAGCTAGGTTAGGGTCAGGAAGCGCATGTCGTTCAATTTATGGAAGCATTGTTAGTTGGGGTGAGATTAAAGAACTTGATTACACATCAAACTTATGGGGAAGCCGTTTAAAATTTGAAGTAAATCCTGTATTTAAGGATTATCATGATTCAATATTAATTGTAGATTCAGGAGAAAAGAAAGTGTCGAGCACCGTTGGACATGGATTAATGAATAATAATCCATTCTCGAAAAGCAGATTTATTCAGGCTAACAACAACATAAAAAACCTTCTTGATGTCCTTCGTTCAGGCGACTTGGAAGAGTTCGTTACCATTGTTGAAAATGAGGCATTGACATTACATGCAATGATGATGACATCCTACCCATCGTTTCTACTAATGAAGCCCAATACAATCTCTATTATTGAAAACATTAGAGAGTTTAGGAATAGCACAGGAATTCCTGTTTCGTTCACATTAGATGCAGGGCCCAATATACATATGCTCTATCCTCATTCTTTTAAAGATAAAGTTCAATCTTTCATTGAATCATCATTAAAAGTATTTACTCAAAATGAAGTAATACATGATAATGTAGGGTCAGGACCGGAAAAACTCCAACCATGATAATAGAAAAGGGTCCACGATTTAATTCCAAAATACTTCTTTTTGGAGAATATACTCTTATGTCAGGATCGATGGCATTAAGTATGCCCTTTCCGAAGTTCTATGGTCAATTGTTATTTGAGACTAACTCACAGAAAGAAAAGAGTAAACATTACTCAACTGCATATTTAGTAGATTATATTGCTTATTTAAAAAAGAATAGTTTTAAAGATATCCTAGATCTGGAAGAGTTTGATTTTGATATCAATAATGGATTATACTTCGATTGTAATATCCCCATAAGTTATGGGCTTGGCAGTTCAGGTGCTATAGTTGCTTCAATTTATAATGCATATTCTAAAGATAGGGTGCAATCTGATTTGAAATTGCTCAAATCCACTTTTTCCAGAATGGAATCCTATTACCACGGAAAAAGCTCTGGACTAGACCCTCTCGTTTCCTATCTCAACAAGCCCATACTTATCTTAACCAATGGTGAAATAGAAACTACCGAACTACCTGCATTTCAAGGAAATGTATTCCTTGTTGATACAGAATTTACAGGTGAAACACAACCACTTGTAACCTGGTATCTTCAACAGTATGAACAGCCTGATTACAGAAATAGCATACAGAAATTGATGATACCTAAGGTAAATGAATCGATTGAAAAGATGATGAACGGACAGATTTCTCATCATAGTGACATTATAAAGTCTGTATCGATATACACATACAACAATTTCACTAAGATGATTCCTGAGAACATTAAAGATTTATGGAGAAATGGACTAGATACAGATGACTATTATCTCAAACTATGTGGATCAGGAGGTGGAGGGATGATGCTTGGATTTACAAATAATATTGATAAAGTGACCCACACTTTTTCCAGTTTTAAGATTCACATTCTGTAATAAAAAAGTTAAATTGTAAAATGAAAATACTCATAATTGGTGGCAATGGCACAATTGGAAGTAGTGTAAGCTCTCACTTCTCATCCGAAAATGAAATTATAACTGCAGGAAGATCAAGCGGTGAAGTTGAGGTAGATATAACCAACAGTGAATCAATCAAATCAATGTTTGAAAAAATTGGTAATATAGATGCAATTGTTTGTATTGCCGGCGAGGCAAAATGGGCAAACTTTAATGACCTCGCTGAAGAAGATTACTACATCGGCCTGAAAAGCAAGTTAATGGGACAAGTGAATCTGGTAAGAATTGGACAACACTACCTGAATAGCAAAGGGTCCATTACATTATCCACAGGTATTTTGGCAGATGATCCGGTTGTTATGACCACAAGTGCAGCTATGGTAAATGGCGCTATTCACAGTTTTGTAAGAGCTGTTGCATTGGAAATTGATAATGGCACAAGAGTTAATGTTGTTTCTCTGGGAATGGTTGAAGATGCTTATGAAAAGTATAAAGAATACTTTCCAGGCCATAATCCAATACCAACAAATAAAGTCATCAATGCCTACGCAAGAAGCATACTAGGCAAAGGTCATGGTGAAATAATAAGGGTTTACGATTAAAGTATTGATGCTTGTTAGTACCTTAAATCCAAAAAATCAAAACTTAATGGGTAATTCTTCTCCCAATTCTATCTTATCCGGACTAACAATAGCCTGAATAGCAATTACCTCAACACCATTGTCCATTGCCTTTTGTAATGAATTTGCATATTCAGGATCTATGTCCTTCGCCGGCCCAAACCCATCCACATCTGTCCTTTGGATAATATAAAGCATTACAGCCCTAATTCCTTGCTTCTTAACATTAATAAGTGTTTCCAGATGCTTTCTACCTCTAATGGTAACGGCATCAGGGAATAAGGCTGCATTCCCAACTTTCATAGTTACGTTTTTCACCTCCACAAAACATTTTTCATTATCATTCTCACAATAAATATCGAATCGGCTATCTTCAAATTTAATTTCTCTTTGAACGGTTGTGTATCCCACTAGCTTATCAATCTTATTCTCCACGATGGCATCATAAGCAAGTTTGTTGGGCATAATGGTATTAACCCCAACCCAGCTGTTATTAATGAAAATCATTTCCCATGAGAATTTTGTTTTTCTATTTGGATCTGAGGCAGTACTCAGATAAACCGGTGCGCCCTCTTCAATACAAGATTTCATGGACCCTGAATTGGTACAATGCGCAATAACAATGGAACCATCTTCAAGTTCAACATCAGCAAGAAACCGTTTAT
The DNA here is from genome assembly GCA_937901015.1 of uncultured Bacteroidota bacterium. Classification (GTDB taxonomy): domain Bacteria; phylum Bacteroidota; class Bacteroidia; order Bacteroidales; family F082. The sequence goes on from CALCGQ010000120.1 coordinate 8,353, forward strand.
ATCGGCGGATCAGTTTACCCTTTACTAGTTTAGTTGGAAAAATCATTCGGCAAAAATATTGAAAAGAGAGTTAGTGATGTTGTCGTGGTTATCATAGTTATCATTGTTTTCGGGTTGTCATTGTTGTCATGGTTGTCATGGTTGTCATAGTTGTCATGGTTGTCATAGTTCCTGTGATAATAATTAAATAACTTTGACAACCTTGATAACCCGATAACTTGACAACTCGATAACTTGACAACTCGATAACTTGACAACATCATAACCCTCCTCCTCTTTTTTTTCTATTTTCGTGAAAAATAAAATATACTAACATGAGTAAAAGAGAATGGACATCCATGCATGATTTTGAGGATATTAAACTTGAAAAATGGAATCATATTGCCAAACTAACAATTAACAGACCAAGATATTATAATGCGTTTACACCAACCACAACCACTGAGATGTCGGTGGCAATGGATATTCTTAGAGAGGATCAGGATATCTATTCCATTTTATTAACAGGAGAAGGAGACAAAGCATTTTGCAGCGGTGGTGATCAAAATGTAAAGGGCAAAGGTGGATATATTGGTAAAGATGGTGTTCCACGACTTAATGTACTTGATGTACAGCGCAAAATACGATCCATGCCAAAACCAGTAATCGCAATGGTTAATGGTTATGCTATCGGTGGTGGTCATGTACTTCATGTAGTATGTGATATGACCATAGCCAGCGATAATGCTATCTTTGGACAAACCGGACCTAAGGTTGGAAGCTTTGACGCTGGATTGGGGTCATCATTTTTAGCTGCCATTGTAGGGCAAAAGAAAGCTCGTGAAATTTGGTTTCTTAACAAACAATATTCAGCCACAGAAGCACTTGAAATGGGATTGGTTAACAAGGTCGTACCATTTGATAGCCTTGAAGAAGAAGCTGTTGACTGGTGTTTAACTATGCATAAAAGAAGTCCAATGGCATTACGAATGATCAAACTAGGAATGAACGCAGAACTTGATGGTCAAATTGGGCTTCAGGAATTCGCAGGCAATGCCACTCTGCTTTATTATCTTACCGATGAAGCTCAGGAAGGTAAACATGCATTCCTTGAAAAACGAGATCCCGACTTTCATAAATATCCGAAATTTCCTTAATCGTGAGTGGTGAATGGTGATTTGTGAATGGTGAATAGAACCCCGAACTCAAAACCCAAAACCCTCAACCCCAAACTCAGAACACAGAACCCTATGACCAAACTAACCTCCTGGATAAAAGCATTTCGTTTAAGGACACTTCCTCTTGCTATCGCAAGTATATTAATGGGGAGTTTTTTGGCTATCTATGCAGATACTTATAGTTGGACAATTATTATTCTAGCTATTGTAACTACTCTATTTCTGCAGATACTTTCAAACCTTGCCAATGATTATGGCGATGGAATAAAAGGAACAGACAATGCTAATAGAGTTGGCCCAAAAAGAACCATTCAAAGTGGAGAAATAACACCAGCTGAGATGAAGATTGGGATCATTGTATTTATACTGTTATCATTAATTAGTGGGGTTATCCTAATAATAGTATCATTGGGTTCAAACTGGGCCATTGGGTTACTATTTCTAGTAATTGGAATCCTTGCAATTGCGGCAGCCATTAAATATACTGTTGGAAATAAAGCTTATGGATATTCTGGAATGGGAGATATAATGGTATTTCTCTTCTTTGGTCCGGTAGCAGTAATTGGAATATATTATCTGCTAACTTCGAATGTACCGACAACATTTTTCCTTCCAGCCTTTTCCATGGGCCTTTTAAGCACAGGTGTTTTGAACCTCAACAATATGAGGGATATGAAAAATGATGCTGACTCAGGCAAACATACAATGGCTTTAATGCTAGGTTATGGCAATGCAAAAATTTATCATTTTCTATTGGTAACGATTGCGCTAACACTAGCAATTGTATTTACCATGTTAAATTTTAGTAGCATATGGCAATTTATATATCTAATAACATACCCTGTTATTGTTAAAGATTTAATTACAATAAGCAGAATTCAAGATAATTATAAACTAGATCCCTATTTAAAGAAACTAGCTTTTTCTACGTTGTTATTTACTCTCCTTTTTGGAATGGGATTAGTTCTGAGTTAATAGTTCTATTTTGCATAATCTTATTTTTAATAATTCTACATCACTAATTAACAGTATGGTTGGATATGTTTGCTACTTTTGCAACCGCTTATGAAAAGGAGAGATTTTAAAGAAAAGTTGATAACAAATCTGCATAAGCTTCCAAAAAATCAGATTATGATTATTTTAAGTATCATAATTGGATTTGTTGTGGGAGTTATTGCGGTAGTTATGAAGAATCTGGTGCACTATATCCGGGAACTTCTTACTGGTGACTTTTCCATAAGGTATTCAAACTATCAATATGTAATATACCCTGCAATTGG
>CALCGQ010000121.1 GCA_937901015.1 uncultured Bacteroidota bacterium
CGTATTAACGGCGAATTTCAGCAGGTTTCATGGGATGATGCCTTAACTACAATATCAAATAGATTAACAGAGTATAAGGTAAAGTACGGTACTCAATCCGTTTTGTTCTATGCTGCCAGTGGAATGGCCGGATTGCTCAATGAGGTTAGTACCAATTTTTGGAAACTTTATGGTGGAGTAACTACTGTTTATGGTAATCTATGTTGGCCAGCAGGTTTGGAAGCCACAAGGCTTACTCTTGGAGAAAATAAACATAATGCTCCATGGGACTTGGGAAATGCAAAACTAATAGTTCTGTGGGGTAAGAATCCTGCTGAATCAAATATACATCAGATGGTGTATATTGAAAAAGCTCAACGAAATGGAGCAAAACTAATAGTTATTGATCCTCGTAGAACTCCTTCTACCGAACGAGCTGATTTGTTTCTTCAACCAATTCCAGGAACTGATGCTATATTGGCATTAGCTGTTGCTAAAATTATTATCGATAATGATTATCATAATCAAGAGTTCATTGATAATTATGTTCTTGGATATGAAGAGTATAAAAATAGCCTTGGTGATATTAATATTGAAAAAGCAAGTGAGTTATGTGGAATACCAGTTAATCTCATAACAAAACTAGCTGATTATATTGGAAGTAACAGACCGATGACACTTATACCAGGCTACGGTATGCAACGTTATTCAAATGGAGGTCAAACCATTAGATGTTTGCTTTCTTTATCTATTATTACAGGGAATATTGGTGAAAAAGGTGCATGCTGGCATTATGCAAATCTACAGTCATATATTTTTGATAGTGTAAAAGAACCTGAATCATATTATCCTTCCAATGAGAATGATAAACCCAACCGAAGATCAATATCAACTGCTAGACTTGGAGAAGAAATGCTCAAGACCAAGAATCCTAGTCTTAAGATGGCATGGGTTGAACGTGGAAATCCCATAGCCCAAAATCCTGATTCTCCTACGACGATTAAAGCTTTTAGAAAACTTGATTTTGTTGTGGTAGTTGAACAATTCATGACTGATACGGCTCGCGAAGCTGATATAATATTGCCTGCAAAATCAATGTTTGAACAAAGCGATATTATTGGATCATATTGGAATCCATATGTTCAACTAAAACAAAAAGTAATAGAACCTCCGGGCGATGTTCTTCCTGAAACCGATATTTATTATTACTTATCTCATAAGCTATTGTTTCCTCAGGCAGAGATAAATAAACATATACCAAAGCCATCCGATTATGCTATCGAAAGTTGGTTGGATAAATACATTTCAAGATATAAAGGATTGTCATTGGAACTACTTAAAAAAGGACCTGTACTTGCTATGAGTAATGAGGAAATAGCATTTGAGGATATGAAGTTCAAAACTCCATCCGGTAAAATTGAGTTATTGTCATTGGATGCTAAGAATATCTGGGGAGTATCTGAGTTACCTTCATGTGAAGTTCTAAAGGAGAATCCAAAAAGTAATGGAGGTAAATACCCATTGTTTTTGATGAGTCCCGTAACAAAAAATAGGATTCACTCACAATTTGGTAATCTGGACTGTATAACCATGCTGGATCCAACTCAGCATGTTTCAATGAGTTCAATCGATGCAAAAGAACGGAATCTAAAGGAAGGGGAGATGGTTCGTGTTTTTAATGCTAGAGGTGAAATCGATATTTTACTGCGTCTTGATAATAGCATCAGACCAGGAAATGTGGTAATCTATAACGGTTATTGGAACAGAGAGCCAGGAGGTGTGCAAGGAGGAAGCCCTAATTTGCTTTCCAAGGGACGTGAAACAGATATGGGACATGGTGCTGCATTCCATGATAATATGGTTGATGTAATTAAAATAGATGAATAATAACTACTTCATATTCAATGAGAATAAATGTGTAGGTTGTGAAGCCTGTGTTGTAGCATGTGTTCTTGAGAACGGGGTTCAATATCCTGAAAAGTGGAGGAGTATTTTTAGATTTAATAAGGATAAGATCCCAGGAATTCCTTTGTTTAATATGTCATTGGCGTGTAACCATTGTGAGGATGCACCTTGTATGGAAGGATGCCCTTCATTGGCCTATTCAATGGATAGTCAAACAGGAGCAATATTAATTGATTCTGAATTGTGCATAGGTTGTCGCTATTGTACTTGGAATTGTCCTTATGAAGCACCTAAGTTTAATCCAGTTACTAGTATAGTTGAAAAATGTAATTTTTGTAATTCCAGATTATTGGAAATTAAAAAGCCTTCATGTGCAGTTTCTTGCCCAACAGGAGCTCTTGATTTCTCGTTTGATGAAATTGACAAAAAAGATATAAATCCTAAAATTGAAGTTCCCGATAACCCATCTCCTTCAATTGTAATTCAAGAATTGTATAATAAGGTAGGCCCTGAAATTGATGATGAACTATTCACAAATACTGATTTTGAACAAGGTTTACCTTCTTCAGGAATAACTGCTGCAAAAGAACTACCATTATTGATTTTTACATTTGTCATAAGTTGTATGACAGCTATCTCAGCATCTAATATTCTATCAGGATTTAATCTGGGAATTAGAATATCATTTCTACTAATTGGAGCATTGGCTGCCGTTATAAGCGTTCTGCACCTTGGGAAAAAGGAAAGATTCTGGAGATCTATTCTAAACATCCGTCATTCATGGCTTAGTCGGGAAATACTATTCTTCTCATTATATTTTGGGTTAAGTACTGTTGATTTGCTGATTATCAAATTACCTAAAACAGCCATTGTATTGGCAGGATTGGGGTTGTTACTATCCATTGATATGTTATATAAACCATTGCAATGGAATTGGAAGACTCAGTGGCATTCGGGACAGGTATTATTGATATCCATGACGTTTTTTATGCTTATAAATCAGTTCTATACAATCTTATTGATCATGCTGATAATAAGACTCGGCTTAACCATCTTGATGTACTCAAAAAGTAAAATGGATATAATACCAATTTTTTGGATATTATTCATGTTAAAGACGGGATTATTGATATATAATGGATTCGAAATTTGGTTAATAATAATTGTTTATGCGATAGGAGAGATTGCAGCGCGTATAACTTTTTATAATGATCTGTCGATTCATCCTATTGATTTTCGAACAAAGAATTCAAAAAAGAAAGTACTTTAGAGCAATTAATTATCAAAAAATGAAGATTAATAGATGAGAATTTCAATATTTTTATTGCTGATTATACTGCCTGTTATAAATGTTTTAGGTGGAACAAGATATTATCGCGCATCATATCAGGATGATCCAAGTACCACAATTGTAATTGGATGGTGTGATGATAGTATTTCAACAAATGCTACTGTATATTATGATGTTGTAGATCATGGAGACTCATATTCATTATATGCTTATAGTAAATCCGTTGATAGAACTCAGGTAGCTTATGGACTAACAAATCGATTTTCGCGAATTACCGGGCTGATACCAAATACAATCTATTATTGTGTTATTCATGATGATGAAGGAACTAGTAATGGTATGTATTTTAAAACTTTGCCTTCTAGCTCTGAGGAGCCTATTTCCTTCATTTCAGGAGGTGATAGTAGAACTGGTGGGTATAGTAATGATGACTATTTACTACATAGATCAAGACGACAGGCATGCGATTCATTAGTTGCAAAAATACGACCTGATTTCGTAGCTTTTAATGGGGACTATGTTATTTATGGTCATGAATCCTATTGGAGTGAATGGTTTTCGGATTGGCAATATACGCTAGGCGAAAATGGTCATTTAATTCCTATTATCCCAATTATGGGTAATCATGAAGAGTCGCTTGATGTTTATAATTTCTTTGATGTTGCTGATACCAATGATTATTTCTCTTTGCAAGTTGGAGGAAACTTATTGAGAATTTATTCACTAAACACATATTTAGAAGATTGTGATAGTACACAAACAAGTTGGCTTGAAAATGATTTAAATCTGCATACGGGCACTGAAATTGAACCTTATTGGAAATATATTCATTATCATGTCCCATTCGTTCCACATGCTGCTTATTCACCTGATACAACTAGTAGAAATTGCTGGGCTCCATTATTTGAAGAATATGGAGTTGATGTTGTTGGAGAAGCTCATTCACATATTCTAAAAGTAACATGGCCAATAAGTCTTTCATCTGACGCCGCAAGTGATCATGGTTTTATAAGAGATGATGAAAATGGGATAGTCTATGCTGGGGAAGGAAGTTGGGGAGCCCCAAGAAGAAACCTGTATACATATTACAATGAAAGTAAGGCATATAGTTGGACTCGAAACCAGTCTAGCCAGTCCGGTTTTCAATTAGTATCCTTGAATAATCAGAAAATGGAAATTAGAACTGTTATTGCTCAAAATGTTATTGATGTAGGACAGGTACAAATTTTTGACCCTCCATGCACATTACCAGCTAATTTACCTTTATGGGATGGAGATATTATAACAATAAATTATAAGGGATTATTGAATGGTAATGATAATATTGAACCTTACCAAACAAATGAACTTACAGCATATCCTGTACCTGCCAAAGATAGAATAACAGTCGCTTTTGATACACTTAATAAAGAATCCTACATTGAAATATATAATAGCTTAGGTGCTAAAATTTGCTTTCAAAATATTAAACAAGGTTCAAATTCAATTGCGCTTGATTTAAACAATTACCAATCAGGCACCTATTATTTATTCTTAGTGACTGAGGATAAGGTGCTTTCGAATAAGTTTATACATATTCAGTAACTAAAATATGGTATCGAGGACTTCTATTAGTCGAGAAACTTCATCAATAGTATTGTAGTGAACCATACTCACACGGACAATTCCATCATTATTACTTAGCCCGAGGTCATCAATTAGTCGACGTGCGTAAAAATCTCCCCACCGAATGCCAATTTTATGAGGATCTACCAAGGGAGGTATTTCACTGCTCTTTTTGCCGGCAACAGTAAATGCAATTGTAGGAACTCTAATTTCTTTATTTGCAGTATCTTTCCCTATTATCTTTACATTTTTTTTACTATTCAGGAAATCAATGAGCGGTCTGGCAAGCTCTTCTTCATGATTTGCAAACAGATCAAAAACTTTAGAGTATCTATCAAATAATAGGATCGAGGTATCCTGATAATGTTGGTAATAAATATCATCGATATAGTCCAAAACGCCCTGACAACCAACTGTTAACTCATAATTTACATTACCGGGTTGCAGTTTGTATGGTACATCATCAGTTCCAATGAAAAAGTGATTTATACTTGGAAGTTTATCCAGAATCTCTTTTTTTCCAAAAAGTAAAGAGTAGTGAGGGCCATAAACTTTATACATGCTAAATACATAGAAATCAACATCCCACAGCTGAACATCAATTGCTCTATGAGGTGCATATGCAACTCCGTCAACACATGAAAGTGCTCCACGTTTATGAATGAATTCTGTAATTTCCTTTATTGGGTTTATGGTTCCAAGAATATTTGATGCATGAGTAAATGCCACAAGCTTAGTTTTTTCTGTCATAAGCTTGTCAAGGTCATCCAATTCAAGTTCAAGTGAATCCTTGTTAACTTCCCATATTTTCACGACCATACCATGTTTTTCCATATCAATCCATGGACCAATATTGGCTTCGTGATCTGTATTTGTAACTATAACTTCATCTCCCGGTTTGTAGGTCTGAACTAGAGATCTTGATAAGTTCTGCAATAGGGCTGTTGATGATGAGCCAAAAACAACTTCACTAACAGATTGGGCATTAATGGCATCAGCCCAGTTATTCTGCGCTTTATTCACCTTAGCTTCTGAGAGTTGAGAGATCTCATATGAGGCTCCCAGTTGAACATTTGTATTATTCAGATAATCAACAATACGATTACCAATCTGATGGGCAGCCTGACTTCCTCCAGCATTATCAAAATAAGTCCAGTCTCCAGCCAAGGCCGGAAAATTACCTCTTACAATATCAAGATCTAGTTTCATAATAAGTTACTATTAAGATTTATTATCTAGTTAAAGGTTAAAAGCATGCACCTTCATCGCAGTTATTTTAGTTTCTATAAACTTCTTTTATGACCTAAGTCCGAAGACTGAAGTCCGAAGACCGATGACCTAAGACCGAAGACTGAAGACCGAAATTAAAGAATTTTCTCTTCTGACTTCTGACTTCCTTCCACTATACTTTCATTGAATTTCTAAACCTATGTTCTTCCAATGCATAGTGGTTTAATATATGTTGTTTATAAATAATTCATCATTGCAGAAAGAAGAATAATAGTTATGCCAAACAGAAATGAGATCATTCCGAACATCATCTGTCTTTTTTTCAACAACATAAGAGCTGGTGAAGGACCGGACATTGCCAGTTTACCTACTTTAGGTGCAAGTATCTCAAAATTATAAATAGCCATTAGTTCAAGTAGTCCAACAAAAACATGTTTTATAAAACCCACTGTTTCCCATGTAGTATCAAAATTGATAATACCAACATAATATTCGCTTGCAATCTTCATGGGAATACCTGTTACAAATAGTATTAGTAGCGATACATATACAACAACTCGCACTCTGCTAAATAATGCTTTCATAAACTTACCAGCAGTAGCAGGATCAAGAACTTTTGTAATTGTTGGCATAACAACTAAAAAATTGAAAAACATTCCTCCAATCCAAGCTATGGTAGCCATTAAATGAAAGAAATCGAAGGTGATTTGAAGTATAGGATTATCCATTTTGTACTTTTTAAATGAATGCCGAAAATACAAAAGAATATCAATATTTCGGGCTAGAATTAGTATGAATAATAAGCATTTATCAGGTGTTCAAAAATGAACACTTTATGGGTCGTTTTTGATCAGGACTCATCTGTGCAAAGTTGTATTTATTGTCGTAACTATCACGTATTCAAAACTGTAAAAAAGCCAGCACACTTGTTGGTATAATTGGATTCATTAATGAAAAAACGACAGTTAAATAATTTATCATGATGATTCTAAGCTACATAAAGTTGGGGATTCGCAGTCTGGTTAATCAAAAATCCTACTCAATAATAAACATTATCGGATTATCAATTGGAATTGCTGCTTTCATTCTAATATTTCTTCATATTCAATATGAACTAGGTTATAACAAAAGTATACCTGAACTATCTAAAGTATATAGATGTGTTGAAATTCAACAAGCCCCAGGAGTGGGGGAGCAGCATGTTGCTGTAACAATGGGTCCATTGGGAAAAGCTCTTGTTAAAGATTTTCCTGAAATAGAAAAAGCAGTAAGGTTTCTTTATTGGGGAGCACGGCCATTGGAATATGATGGTAATATATTTGATCAGAATTATGTTCTCTTCACTGAACCAGAAGTGTTTGATGTATTTGGTGTAAAACTACTTAGAGGTGATACTGCAACTGCTTTAGCAGAAATAAATTCCATTGTTCTATCAGAAAGAGTAGCTGTAAAGATATTTGGTTCCATTGACGAATCATTGGGAAAACTAATCAGCCTAAGCGATGAATCATTTAAAGTGACGGCCGTGATGGAAAACCAACCTGAACAAGCAAGTTGTCAGATGGAAGTATTATTCCCTTTCGAGTATATGGAAAACAAGTATACATGGTTAACCGGATGGGGCAATAACTCAATAGATACTTATGTTAAGCTGTTTGATGGTGTCGATCTGGATGCTTTAACTGCTAAATTTCCTGAGTTTATAAATGATTATACTGATAATGAAGAATCTGACTGGCCTTGGAGTTTGTATTTACAGCCTATGGACGACATTCATTTGCAATCAGGACATATTAAATTTCAGGTGATGAATCATCATCAGGGTAATATAACAATGGTATATGCTTTCTCCATTATCGCAATTTTAATAATACTCTTAGCTTGTATTAATTTCATCAATATCTCAATTGCTCAATCAGTTAAGAGATCCAAGGAAGTGGGAATAAGGAAAGTCATGGGTGCGGAACCATTGAATCTTATGAACCAGTTTCTGGGAGAATCAACCATATTAACTTTGATCTCAATTATTGTTGCAATATTATTGGTTTATACTCTATTACCAACTTTCAATAATCTATTGGGTATGAATATTGAAATAGATTTCATCAATAACTGGATATTTAATATTGGATTATTAGGCATCCTCATTGTAGTAAGTTTTATTGCAGGCATTTATCCTGCGTTTTACCTAAGTAGGTTTAATCCAATGAAAGTACTTAAAAGCAGAATAGATGTTGCTGGCAGTTCATCAGGTCTATTAACAAAATCATTGGTTATTTTTCAGTTTGTTATTTCCATTGGAATGATATTTAGTATTTCTGTTATTTATGATCAATTTAACTATGCATTAAATAAAGATATTGGGATCAATTACACCAATGTATTATCCGTAAAACTCTATGATAAAAATGACAATGAAAATGTAGCATTTCTTAAAAATGAATTCTTGAGAAATCCCAATATTCAAGATGTGGCTTTTGTTAGTGATATAAATGGAGTTGCAGGTACACAAGGTTCCATAACTGTGGATGACAGCACTGAAACACGGTTGTCGGCAAGGTATGGATTTGTTGATTACAATTTCTTTGAAATGATGGACATTCCAGTTATTGCTGGAAGAAATTTCAATAAAGAGTATTCACTTGATGACAGCGCTGCTGTTATTCTTAATAGAGCAGCAGTTGATTACCTAAAATGGGAAGATCCAATTAACAAAATTTTCTTACCTATAAATGATACCGTAACCAAAATGAGAGTAATTGGGGTAATTGAGGATTATAATTATTATTCAATTCATTCGAAAATTGAACCTGCTATATACATGATTAATCCAGAAAGATCATATGTATTGGCTGTGAAGATAGTTGAGATGAATAGTGAGGAAACCATTGCATATATCGAAAGTGTTTGGGACGATCATTTTCCCGGACTTCCTTTCAGCTATGGTGTTGCTACAGAAAGGATAAAACAAGAATATGCTGGTGAGGAAAATACTTTCAAAATATTCTCAATGTTTACCATATTATCATTGGTTATCTCATGTTTGGGTCTCTATGGGCTCACATCATTAATAGTTGAGCGTAAAAACAGAGAAATAGGGATTAGAAAGGTATTCGGAGGTTCGGTGTTACAAATTGTTAAACTTCTTGTGAGTAACTTCATTGTTCTTGTCGTCATAGCCGGATTAATAGCAACACCCATATCATGGTATTTAATGGATTTGGCTTTGGATAATTTTGCATACCATATTTCCATTACTTGGCTTTATGGTATAAAAGCAATATTAGTTGCAGTTATAATAGCTGCAGTAACCATAATTTATCATGCGATGAAAGCGGCGATTGCTAATCCAGTGGAGACTTTGAGGTATGAGTAATTATATTGAAATTAAGTAGTAATTATATATTGGACGTAGAAAATTAAGAACTGCCTAAGTCAATGCTAACAACAGTTTCCCATTTTCTTAATGTTTCCAAAGAACTTAACCAACAAACTTGATACTTCATTTACCTTTTCTGAATTAAGACAATAGTTTGTTTTCACTCCTGATACAGTACCAACTATTAAACCTGAATCTTTTAATTCCTTAAGATGCTGATTAACTGTGGTTCTACTTAATGGCAGATTGTCGGATATATCACCTGTAATACAGGATTTAGTTTGTGCCAGAAATTGAAGAATTTCAAGGCGTGCAGGATGCGATAGGGCCTTAAATAACGATGCCTGATAGTTCAGGTCATCGTTAAATAATATTGTTTTTGCTTTTACCATGATATTACTTTTGTGCGTTTACTGTAATACTATAAATACCTATCTTATCTTTTTTATACTGACGTAACTCATCCATAGTCATATAATTTAGCATTATCGTATTAGGTATTTCGATTTCTTTTTCAGCATGTATTACAATATTTTTGAAACCCTTATCTTCAATTATCTTTAGATATTCAGCTTTCTTAATTGCTCCTGATACACAACCAGCATACATCTCAGCATCAGATTTGATTTTTTCCGGTAACTCACCTTCTATGACAACATCGGAAATGCAAAAATGACCTCCATCAGCTAATACCCTATGAATTTCAGTAAATGCTAAGTCTTTATCCGGAACTAAGTTTAGAACACAATTTGAAACTACAACATCAAATTGATTATCTTCTAGAGGCATCTTTTCAATATCTCCTTTAATAAATTCAACATTAGTATAGCCAAGTTTTTCGTTGTTTGCAATAGCTTTTGAAATCATATCATCCGTAAAGTCTAATCCGGTTACTTTACCTTTTTCGCCAACTTGCGCTCTAGCCACAAAACAATCATTGCCGGCACCACTTCCTAAATCCAGTACACTATTACCTTTCTCAATCCCCGCAAATGAGGTTGGTAGTCCGCATCCAAGTCCAAGGTCTGCATCTTTAGAGTATCCCTCTTCAGATGTATAATCTTCCGCAAAAACCGCATAATCTATTGTATCACAACAACCTGTGCTACCACAACATGAACTTTCATTCTGTTCTTTACTTTGATTAGCTATTAAAGAATACTTTTCTTTTACTACTTCTTTTATGTCTTTATTCATGCTTTTAGCTTATTTGAAATTAATATGACGCAAATATACGACATAATACATTACTAACGCATATATACGTCATTAAATTTTGCTATATTATCCAAAAAGAGATTTTCATCCCTGTTTATCATACATTTTACTTATACTTTATTGATAGTATATTATTTGGAATACTTTCTATATTAATGTATCTTTACAATCTAATACCTCTTTTATGTGGGTGATAATCATAAATTTCACCAGTTTTTTTACTGCCAGTTTAATCGAGCATTACAATCATTACCAATTAACTCTGAACTTAAAATCAGTTTGTTGGCAATACCACAAGATTGACATTGTATAGGATCAATGTTTATTAAATAATAAGACTCTACATTATAATAAATATCGATGTCTTTGTTTATGTAATCAAAAAGCCAAGAATATGAAATCAGATATGCCAATAGAGCAGCTCACTATCGATAATAATTTGTTTCAGATTAAAATTCAAGAGTATACACAATTAATAATTGATATGGATTTTAATTTATTGATGAAATTTGGAGGGATAAAGATGAATGGTATCTTAGAACGTTTTGCCGGTAAATACAAACAAGCGCTTAAACTAACTATTACAGCCGTTTGCTGCTCACTTTTTGTACTAACAGCAAATGCTCAGGACACCACCTTATCGGATTCATCTTACTTCGATATGTCTCTTGAGGAGCTGTTGAACGTGAAAGTCTCAATCGCATCAACGAAGCCCGAAACCATCTCAAGTACGCCGGCAATCGTCTCCACCTACTATATGAAGGATTTGATGCTGCTGGGGGCACGGTCTCTCGCAGATGCTCTGTCATTCATTCCTGGCGTTGTTGTCAATGAAAGTGCCTTCGGTTTGACATCAATCATGATTCGTGGTTCTGAGGAGAGCGCAAATACCCAGACATTATTTCTGTTGGATGGCGTACCATACACGTCTCCTTCTCATAGTTCGTTCTCAACACTAATCGTTCCTGTCGAAGCTATCGACAGAATCGAAGTCATTCGCGGACCGGGTTCCGTACTCTATGGTTCCAACGCTCTTATCGGAGTCATTAATGTGATTACTAGGTCAAAACCCGGAGGTCAGGTTGCCCTTACAATAGGTAGCAATAACCATAAAAACCTTGGTGGGGCCGTTTCAAAAGATTTAGGCAAAGACTCCTGGGTTTCAGTTGCCTTTGAGCTCCAGAGACAAAATGGTTTTGAAGGTGAGTACCGGATCAATGGTCAAAGCCTCCGCCTTCCACGACCCAAGGAGATGTCTTCGGCTTTGATACGCTATGGCAACAAGAACCTGAATTTGCTGGTTCAAATGTATGAAGAAACAGTGCGGGGGCATAATCCGCCTACAGCATCCAATCCAGAGCCATTGTCCGATCTTCCCCAATACCTCAGACAGGAGGGCTTTCTTGTTCACGCAGATTACACCTGGAAACTGAATACGTCAGCGCTTAAGGTCTATACAGACTATAACCAGTATCCACTAAGCCTGGATTTGCCTCCAATCACTCTTCGCTTTGATAATAACGGCAATGACAATTATCGATTGCGTTCAGGTGTACAATACTCCGTGGAATTTAAATCGGTTGACCAGCTGAGTCTGCTGGCAGGCGTTGAGTATGAGAGGAGGAACACTGGAGCCTACATCTCTTACATGCTTAGCAATCAGGCCACACCACTCGCGACAATAATGGAAGCAGGTTCTATTAATGAATTGGCTGCCTACTTACAACTGGACTACAGGATGGATAAATGGCGGTTTGTTGCCGGGGCGAGAGCAGTTAACAACGAAAAAGCGGGAAGCAAGGTTTTACCGAGAGCAAGCGTCGTTTACAGTTTCACAGACGAACAGTCGCTGAAGTTACTCTATGCAGTTGGCTTTGCGATGCCCAGTTTTCCTCAATCTACCATTGATATTCCTGGTCTCATTGTTGGTGATCCTAGCCTGCCACCTGCAACCATAACAAGCATTGATCTGGCATATACCTACAGCACTCCACGTCTTTTATTCGTTATAAATGCTTACGTGTACTATGCTAATGATTTCATCAGAATAACATCAAACCCAGACACGAACTATGTGAGGATCCATAGCAGTGTAGAACCATTCTCGCGTAGAGGCATTGAAGTTGATCTGAAGCGAAAGTTCAACAGCTGGTCCATTATTGCCAATGCTTCGTACAACCATGAAGGCGATACCGAGATTGACGATGATCCTACAGCATTGTTCGTTCCAAAAATCGTCATCAATGTTGGCACTACCTTCGACCTGAATGATCAGCATACGCTGGCGGCAACATTGCAGGCGGTGAGCAAGCGAAGTACAACAGATGCATATCTGTTGCCCAACCTAAGCTATACTTATAGAAAGAAGTTCGTGGAAGCCTTCCTCAGCTTACGCAATATCATAGGAGAAGATCCACACAACTCTGATGCTGGAACGGGGCAGCCTAACTTTTCAATCCCCAGGGATTATGATAAACTAAATTTTTTGCTAGGTATTAAGCTGTATTTTTAATACTTGAAATTTAAAGAAAATAAGGAATTTGTAAATAACAATAAAACTGAGGGGAGGAAAATAAAAAACTATGAGAATCTGCACACGCCTTGCCGGGAATTACAAACACGCATTTAAACAGATGATTACCGCCATTTGTTGCAGTCTTTTTTTATTCGCAGCAAATGCACAGGACACTGCCTCAATTGAACAATCTTACTTGGATTTGTCTCTAGAAGAATTATTAAACGTAAAGGTGAAATCGGCATCCTTCTTTGAGAGCAATGTCTTAACGGTCGGCTCAAGTGTTGGCGTGATTGAACGCGTGGACTGGGAGCAAAAAGGGGTACGCCGAACCCTGGATGCCATTGCTCAGGAGCCCTCGGTGATGCTCCTGCCATCCTTATTTGGACTGAATGTGATCGCCATTCGAGGTTACGCGCAAGTGGGTTCAGCTCGCGGAATTGCGACCGTCCTCGATGGGATTCCCATGAATGGGCCTTATTTTGGAACGGGTCAATATTTGGCACAAAATATCAACCTCGGCGTACTGGATCGCATTGAAGTCATCCGGGGGGCTGGATCTTCACTATATGGGACCGATGCGTTTCACGGGGTGCTTTCCATGAGCACTTTTGAGTCTGAGGAGGATCTGACCCGAGTCTCTTTTGAAGGGGGCACCATTCATTATTATCAAGGGAGTCTGCAGCACAGTGCCAAGCTTGGGGCCAATGGCCGCCTGGATTTCGCTCTGGGGGTTAGCGGGGAGCATATGGACCGCAGCTATCAAGCGAGGGATCTGAACACTTTGGAGGTAGGAGAATTTAACCCCGATGAGAGCTATCAATCCCAAACCGGAAGCCTGAAGCTGACCCTAAACCCGACTCCCCGACTAAAGATTAAAGGTGGATTGTATTTGGATAATTATGATGCCTACAACTACCCTGCTAGTTTCTATACGGTTAGTGAATCGGATTGGAACTCTCTGACTATGGCAGGGCAACTTTCCGCCACCCAGTCGTTCGCACAAGGCCGAACACTGGAGGCGCGTATCTATCATATGAGGAATCATTCGCCTCGTTCTTTTACTCGGAGATTTGGAGCCTTGGGCGTGATCAACCAGACCAACAGCCTTCGAGAAGAGCGGACCGGCACCTCCCTCACATTCCGTCAGCCTGAAACTGAACGATGGCGGACTGAGTATGCAGTTTCTGTCGGGTTTGAACGTGCGTCTTTTACAGAGGGCTCGAATTCGCAAATCCCTTTTGACCCGACCATCCCACCAGATCACAGTGAATTGGGCGGTGTCGGTCAGTACCGCGACATTACGCATCTGTTATTGGATGCCAGGACGGTTCTTAATCATTGGTCGGTGATCTATGGGGGGCGAGTGGATCACTACAGCGACGTGGCTACTCAGTTCTCACCTCGCCTGGGGATTGTATATCAACCTGTCAACAATACGGCCATTAAACTCATCTACCAACGTGCCTTTCGAGCCCCGACCATTGGTGAGCAGTATTCTATCGAGCCATTTATTTCTGATCTGGATCCGGAAATCCTGAATTCCTACGAATTAATCTTTCTCAAACAGAGCGCCAACTGGAAGGCCGAATTCGTGCTCTTCCAAAACGACTGGAAAGATGGCATCCTCGTTCGATTAGATCCCTCATTACCGTTGGGTTTTATTTATGAAAATTCGGGAAAGAATCAAGCGCGAGGCATTGAAGCCTCCCTAGGCTGGTATCCAGTCCACTGGCGCATTGACCTCAGTGGCTCCTATGTCAAGAGTCGCAACCTTAAAGTGGACAAGGATTACGATCTGTTTCCCCCCGTCATGATCAATTTGGGGGTAGCCCGCTCCTTTGAGAGCATCGGACTGGATATCTTCCTGAATAATCGCTATTTTAATGGTGCTCAGGATATCGCATATAACGCGACTTTATTAAGCACCCCCGAAGATCTCCCCGCCTATTGGCGGACCGATCTCACTGTAACCAAACATTTTGCTTTTGGCATGGATGTGTTCATGAATATCCTCAATTTGTTCGATAGGGATAATCGGTTTCCATCTGTTTTGGGATTGCCTGGCGGCGTCCAAGACTATTCATTTAGTGTTAGTGGAGGGTTGCGATATACATTTTAAGAAACTTGTGAAAAAAAGGATACGATTTATGCTAGTTTTATAATAGGAGTTTAAAGTAAATTTGCAAATGGCTAAGATTAATACATATAAATACCAAAATATATCATTGAATAAAATAACAGATTTTATTGGCATAAATATGAAACCATTAATTCTAGTTTTCAAAATTGCAATTATCTATTCTATTCTGCTGTCGTCAAATATTAACGCACAAACATTAGAGCGTCATCAAGCAATTACAGCCTACGTCTACAACTTTGCCAATAATATTCAGTGGCAAAACGAAGAGGCAATAAACGAATTTCAATTTCTGATAATAGGTGAAGATAAAGATGTTTTTAATGAGATGAAAACATTATATAACACCAGAACACTTAGGGGAAAACCCGTTAATATAGTATCAAGGCCTTCAGTATATAATATTGATGGTGTACAGTTAATTTACATTGCAAAGGACCAAGAGAATTCTCTCATTGAACTTTTCGACGAAATCGAAGGGAAAAACATTCTCCTAATAAGCGATAACTTTCAGGATAAGCGATTAGTCATGATTAATTTTATTGAGGGCGAAGAGGAAACTCTTCGTTTCGAAATAAACAAGGCTAATATAATTAACCAGAAGCTTACTCTTAAGGCTGATCTGGTTCTTTTCGGAGGCACCGAAATTGATGTTGCAGCTTTATATCGCGAAGGTCAACAAAGCTTGCGAAGTCTTCAAAAACATGCAGATAATCTTGAAAACGATTTGGTAGGCCTCGAGCATACAATCTCAAGAATAACAGATGAAGTGCAAGTCCAGAAGGACAGTCTTGACAAACAAAGGCTAAAAATGCTAGCCCAGAATGAGAGTCTCAACAAACAAACACTACGAATTCAGCAACAGCAAAAAACACTTTCTAATCAGTTACAATTACTCGAGGAAAAGAAAATAGATATTAGAACACAAAATCAAAAAATTCAAGAGCAGCAGAATATTCTGGATGATCAGTACCGTGAATCAGAAATACAGAAAGAAGATCTTAATAAGGGAAACAAATTATTACAAGATCAGAAGGATGAAATTTTATCACAAACAAAAATTCTGGAAGAACAAACTGGAACAATTGACAAACAACAAAACATGTTGGTTCTGCTTGTTATCATTACTGTTCTCGTAATTGTATTAGTGCTTTTAATATACTATGGTTATAAGAATAAACAAAAACTAAATAAGGTATTAGAATCAAAAGTTGAAGAACGCACCATCGAATTACGTAATACCAACGAAAAGTTATTGGGTGAACTTACCACTCGCAAACAGGCAGAAAAGAAAATTCTTGATGCTTTAGAAATGGCATCTAATGCTGAGAAAGCTGCTAATTTGGGAAGTTGGAGCTGGAATCCAAATACAAACGAAGTGTTATGGTCGGATAATATGTGCCGTTTATATGGCATAGAGCCTTCTCAATTTAACCCAACATTTGATTATGCAAATAGGTACACTCACCCTGATGATCTGGATTATGTAAGCAAAATTATAGAGCGTTTACTCACCGAAAAGAAGCCTCAGCCTTCAGCTGAATACCGTATTCTTACTTCTGATAATAAAACAGTTTGGGTTGAAGGTAAAACACAGCTTTTGTTTGATGAAAAAGGCGAAATCAATGAGGTCGTTGGTACTACTCAAGATATTACTGAACGAAAACAGATACAGGAAACAATTGTGGCAAAAAATAAGGAGATGGAGAATTACCTTTATGTTGCCTCTCACGATCTTCGAACACCTTTGGTGAACATACAGGGTTTTAGCATGCGTCTGAAAAAACAAGCCGATTCAATAAAAAGCCTGTTCGCCGATAAAATGCTTGAACCGGAAATGCTTCAACAACTTACCATTATTACAGATGAAGATATTCCCAAAACACTCAGCTTTGTCCATAGTAGTATCGAAAAAATGGATTCCCTTATCAACGGTCTCCTTCAACTATCACGTACAGGCAGAGTAGAAATGAATATTCAAAAAATTGATATGAATGCGCTGTTTGCAACAATACTGCAAAGCCTCGATTTTCAGATAAAAGAATCCCAATGCAAAATTCATATTAATCCACTAGCTGGATGTTATGGCGATGCCGCATTATTGGATCAACTTTTCGCAAATATAATTAGCAATGCATTAAAATATGCTGATTCAGAACGACCTTTGGAAATTACAATTGATGCAAAAAATATACACAATAAACTTGTATACACCATTAGGGATACAGGCAAAGGAATTGAACAAAAGTATCTCGATAAAATTTGGGATATCTTTTATCGCATCGATCCACGCTCCGGTAAAACCGGCGAAGGTATTGGTCTTAGTCTGGTGAAACGTATAGCCGAAAAGCACAAAGGAAAAGTATGGGTCGAGTCGGAAGAAAATAAAGGCTCTGTTTTTCATATTGAACTACATAATCGTAAATTTACAGAATTCTAACATATTATAAGGAGGGAAATAATTATGGTAAAATACAAAGAACTTACAATTCTGATAGCCGAAGATGATGATGGACATGCCGAACTTATTATGTCAGGATTAAAGGAATCGGGAATATGCAACGATTTGATTCGCTTTGTTGATGGGAAACAAACATGGGATTTTATTTCGGGCAAAGGCAAAGATATGGTACTAGACAAAAATAAATCATACCTGCTATTACTCGATATCAATATGCCTAAAATGGATGGTATAGAGGTATTAGAGCGAATAAAAGGTAATGAGGATTTTAAAAACCTCCCTGTAATGATGCTCACAACAACCGACGATCCACGTGAAGTTGAAAAATGTTATGCGCTTGGCTGTAATATTTACGTCACCAAACCGGTTGATTTTTTAAAATTTGCAGAAACCTTAAAAAGGTTAGGGCTTTTTATTCAGGTGGTGAAGGTGTAATAATAAATATGATGAAAAAGACCTTTGGGATTAATGATTCCGCACCTTTGGTGCTTATTTTGTTATTACCTATTAACCTTGCCCGAATAGGCAAGGCTAGTGATTGACGCACCTTTGGTGCTAATACTTTTTGGGTTTAGACTCGGATAATTATTTTTTTAAAAATACGAACTAATGATCGGGACGTCATGAATGTTTTACTTGTAGAAGACGATGCAGGAAGCACCAAAGGTGCGATAATCAATAGCATCGGGTGTAGCCCGATGGTAGATAATCGATATAAATCAGCACCAAGGGTGCGAAATAAATAATTTATAAAAATGCCACAATCACTTGTTCATAATTATATGCATATCATCTTTAGTACAAAAGATAGATATCCGTTTATAGATAAAAATATCAGCGAACAATTATATAGTTACCTCGGTGGAATTTGTAAAAATTTGGAATGTAACCCGATAATTATCGGAGGGCATAAAGACCATATTCATATTTTGTGCTTGCTTTCTCGAAAAATTGCATTGATGAAATTAATTGAGGAATTGAAATCACATTCATCTAAGTGGATAAAAACAAAAAACATGACGTATCAAAATTTCTATTGGCAAAGAGGTTATGGCGGTTTTTCGGTTAATCCTACAGAAATAGGAATCGTTGAAAAGTATATTTTGGAGCAAGACATCCATCACAGTAAAAAAACTTTTCAAGATGAATATAGGGCATTCTTAAATAAGTATAAGATTAAATATGATGAAAAATACATTTGGGATTAATGATTCCGCACCCTTGGTGCTTATTTTGTTTTTGCCTATTGACCTTGCCCGAACAGGCAAGGCTATTGTTTGATGCACCTTTGGTGCTAATATATATTGAGTTTAAATACGGATAGTCATTTTTTTTAATAGAAACTAATAATCAAGATATCATGAATATTTTACTGATAGAAGATGATGCTGGATTAGTTGAATTGATCACCGTAAACCTAGAAGAATTGGGATTTTATGTGATGAGTGCTGCTACAGGTGCTGAAGCGCTAGCAAATCTTTCAACACAAACTCCCGACTTAATGTTGCTTGATTATTCGTTGCCTGATATTAACGGTAAAGAGTTGATTGAATCATTGAACGAAAAGCAAAAGCCACTACCTCCTTTTATTATCACCACCGGACAAGGCGATGAGCGAATAGCTGTAAATATGATGAAGTTGGGCGCCATGGATTATTTGATAAAAGACGTACTCTTTCTTGAAAAGTTAGGTGATGTGGTTCAGCGTGTGGTTAAGGAAATCGAAAGCGATGGCAAACTTAAACAAGCACAAGAAAAAATACGTATTACCGAAGAAAAATCCAAAATAAGCGAGAAATATTACGAAAATATCATCAACAATATGGGCGATCCTGTTTTTGTAAAAGACGACCAAAGCAGGCTACTACTGGTTAATGATGCTTTTTGTAAAATCTTTGACCTTGCAAGGGATAAAATAATAGGTAAAACACTTGCCGAAGATGTTCCTACAAATGAGCGGGAACATTTCTTGAAAATTGATAAGCAGGTTTTACTAGATGGAAAAGATAATATAGTTGAGGAGTCACTTACTGTGAGAGATGGTAAAACTCGAACGATTTCCACAAGAAAGACGCGATTTACCGATAATGATGGTAATAAGTTTCTAGTTGGCGTTATTCGTGATATCACTGAACGCAAACAGGCGGTAGAAGAAATAAAAAAACACCGTGATCATCTAGAAGAACTGGTAAAAGAACGAACTGCAGAAGTGGATGAAAAGAACCAACTACTTTCTGATCAAATGAAAGTATTTGTAGGCAGAGAACAGAAGATAAGAGACTTGGAAAAAAGAATAAGATTGATTGAAGGATAAATTAATTAAATTATAGGAGATCGTGAGAATATTGATATTTAACTACATAATCGTACATTTACTGAATCATAATATGATAAAAGGAGGAAAATAAATATGCCAAAGTACAAAGAACTTACAATTCTGATAGCCGAAGATGATGATGGACATGCCGAACTTATTATGTCAGGATTAAAGGAATCGGGAATATGCAACGATTTGATTCGCTTTGTTGATGGGAAACAAACATGGGATTTTATTTCGGGCAATGGTAAAAATATGGGTTTAGATAAAAATAAATCATACCTGCTGTTACTCGACATAAACATGCCTAAAATGAATGGAATTGAGGTGTTAGAGTTAATAAAAGGCAATGAGGATTTTAAAAACCTCCCTGTAATGATGCTTACCACAACCGATGATCCACGTGAAGTAGACAAATGTTATGCACTCGGTTGTAATATTTATGTTACCAAACCGGTTGATTTTTTAAAATTTGCAGAAACATTGAAAAGGCTAGGACTTTTCATTCAGGTAGTGAAAGTATAAAATTAAGTAGGATGAAAAATACCTTTGGTATTAATGATTCCGAACCTTTGGGGCTAATATAATTTGAGTTTAGAGACGGATAGGAATTTTTTAGAATAGAAACGAATAATCAACATATAATGAATATACTACTAATAGAAGACGATGCTGGATTAGTTGAATTGATTAGATCGATGCTGGAAGAATTGGGGTTTTCTGTGATGAGTGCTACTACAGGTAATGAAGCACTTGCACATCTTAAAAAGCAAACACCAGACTTGATGCTGCTTGATTATTCGTTGCCCGATATAAATGGCAAAGAACTGATTGAAACATTAATTAAACAGCAATTATCTCTACCACCTTTTATCCTTACCACTGGTCAGGGCGATGAGCGCATAGCCGTAGATATTATGAAACTGGGCGCCATGGATTATTTGGTGAAAGATATACTCTTCCTCGAAAAGTTGCCTGATGTGGTTCAGCGTGTGGTAAAAGAAATAGAAATAACTGGCAAACTTAAACGAGTTGAAGAAACACTTAAAAAGCAAAATCAAGAATATGAAGTTCTAAATAAAGAACTAACTGAAGCAAATAGATCCTTATCCACCGCAAAAAATAAAGCCGAAGAAAATCAAAAATTATACGAAGATTTGGTACAATCTTCACATAACTTAATATGGAAATGTGATTTAGAAGGGAAATTTACTTTCTTAAATTCAGCATGGGAAAATACCCATGGCTATAAAGTTGAAGAGATGTTGGGAAAACCATTTTCAGATTTTCAACGTGCGGAAGTATTTGAACGCGATGTTATTGAATTTACAAAACATTTAGCAGGTGGATTTGTAAAAGATTATGAAACCACTCACATAATAAAAGATGGAACTGAAATTCCACTCATATTTAATGCATTACCTCTTTTTAATTCCGTAGGTGAAATTGTTGGTACCCAAGGAACCGCCTTCGATATTTCAAAACTGAAACAAACAGAATTAGAATTAATAGAAGCCAAAGAAAAAGCGGAAGAAAGTGAAGAAAGATTCACTCTGGCAATGAATGCAAGTAAAGATGGTTTGTTCGACTGGAATCTTGTAACCAATGAGATTTATTATTCTCCAGGATGGAAAAAAATGTTGGGTTATGAAGATAAAGAATTACCAAATGATTTCTCTATATGGGAGAAATTAACAGAACCGGAAGACATTAGGCGATCGTGGGAAATGCAACAGGAAGTAATTAATAAGCAGCGCGACCGCTTTGAGATTGAGTTTAAGATGAAGCATAAAGACGGGCATTGGGTTGATATTCTCTCTCGTGCTGAATCAACTTTTGATGATAGTGGCAAAGCCATAAGAATCGTAGGTACTCACGTGGATATCTCAGAGCGTAAGCATGAAGAAAAAATTCTGGATGTAGAATTAAATTTGTTTGAATACGCAATTAATCATTCGGAAGAAGAATTACTCCGGAAATTTTTGGATGAAGCTGAAAAACTTACAGATAGCAAGATTGGTTTTTATCATTATATAGAAGATGATCAGGAATCCATATCACTCCAAGCATGGTCTTCCAATACATTAAATAATATGTGTAAAGGAGAAGGCGAAGCTAACCGTCACTATCCCATCTCTAAAGCCGGTGTATGGGTAGATTGTGTAAAAGAACGTAAACCTGTAATTCACAATGACTATTCAAGTTTAGCACACAAAAAAGGCTTGCCTGAAGGCCATGCTCCAATTATGCGTGAATTAGTAGTTCCTGTAATTCGAGGAAATCAAATTAAGGCAGTTCTTGGAGTAGGAAATAAAAAATCAGATT
>CALCGQ010000122.1 GCA_937901015.1 uncultured Bacteroidota bacterium
AAATCATTTTTCAGATTTGAACAATTCTCAAAACACAAAATTTTTCACAGTCCCTAATAGTCTATTCATATGACCTGACATCTGTCACCCATCACCCGTCCTCTGTCTTCAGTCTCCAGTCTAATCCTTAATACACCTAACCGAAAATCCGTCAGGCTTATTATAAGTATATGTGCCAACATTATCCACAGTGCCATAAATGCCTTTGAAGCTTGCATATATATCATTTTGCTCGGTGGCTGACCAATGATAAGAACTTTCATCTATCTTTCCATAATGGCCATGCTTGTCGTAATAGCCTGCGAGGAGAACATTAAAACCGGAGTTGCCGCCTTTTTTAAGGTGTTTACCTGCTTGGTTGATGCCGCCAAAATGGTTTATTAATTTTGACCATTCATTATCATTTGGAAGATGCCATCCTTCAGGACAAACAACATTGGCTTCATTCCATGAATATAATCTGCCTAACTCATCACAGTTTTTTTCATCAGCATCATAACATTTTGAGTTTTCTGAGTTGAAATTAAGGTTTTCAGCCATCCATACTGAACCTTCAATTGTTACGGTTTTGTATTTCTGATTATCACGTTTGTCTAAAAGAATATTGTCTTCTTTTTTTGGTGTAGTTTTCTTCTTTGTCTTTATTGGTTCTTTCTTTACTTGAACAGGAAATACGTGAGATTGAACTCTTGGATGATCCAACACATTATGCAGGTTAACCGAATCTATTGCTGCCTTAACGGCTTGTTCAATTGCCAGATTATTGGCATTTTTTACCTCATCACATTTTTTGTTCATATAGTACCAAAACCCTAGTAATAGTAATATGGCAACTATCAATGCACTAATAAAAGCTTTCATATGGATATATTTTTGAATTATAAATCAAATATAGACTTTTTATCGATAATCATTTGACTAATATATGATAGCATTCAAAATGTAGTAATTATATGACTTTGCTTAGTTGTGATATAGAAACTGTTTTTACTTTTTGTTACCTTTACAAAAAACTTGCAAAGCCATGGTTAAGAAAGAAATAGAATTGCTCAATTCTCAAATTGAAAAACTACATTCCTCGGGTTTTGAACTTGAAGCATGGAAGAAGTATTCAATCTTAATTCTAACTCGTGTTTTTGGAAAGGATGATCCTAAAGTTTCACAATTACAAAGTATTGAATTTGAATTTAATTCATGGTCTTTACGCGATGCTTCAGGAAATGAATCATATGAACAAGGATCAAAACGTCTTGCCAAAGAGGTATTGCAGGCAGCCATCGATGAGTTGAAAATTTATGGGCTACCAAAAAAGGAAGATAATCCCGATGATCAACCAAATGAGATATTGACAATTATCCTAGATGAATTTAAGGGATCTCAAGTAAAGGAACTTAAAAAAATATTAAAGTCAAAAAATAATCTTGCAGAGAAACAACGGCTTGTCAAAGAACTTATTCAAGAGTTGGGAAACACTACCAATATCAACATAATCACCAATATATTATCTAATCCAAAATTGGTATCTCTCATTACAAAATAGATTTGAAAGTTTATACCTGAAGATTCTCGCACAAATTTTACTTTCTACTTAATTCACATTCCGTTAATTAACATAGTTTAATGAAGTGATACTGTCCTAACTACCTCATTTTTTATTAGTTTTGCGCCTTGTTTTTTTATAATAGAATAAAATTAATTCCTAATGGGAAGAAAGTACAATGAATATTCGCAGCTTAACCTACCTCAATTAGCTGAGGAAGTTAGAGCTGTTTGGGAAGAGAAAGATGTATTTGCTAAGAGTCTTGAGAACAGAAAAGACAATGAACCTTTTGTATTCTATGAAGGTCCTCCATCAGCCAATGGAGTTCCAGGGATTCACCATGTGATGGCCCGAACAATTAAGGACCTATTCTGTAGATATCAAACTCTCAAGGGAAAGTTCGTTGAAAGAAAAGCGGGTTGGGATACACATGGATTACCAGTAGAAATTAGTGTTGAGAAGACCTTAGGAATTACTAAAGAAGATATTGGAAAAAAGATTAGTGTAGAAGAGTATAACCTAGCTTGTCGTACTGAAGTACTTAAGTACAAGGATTTATGGGATGACCTAACAAAGAAGATTGGATATTGGGTTGATCTTGAAAACCCATATATTACATTCGATAACAAATATATAGAGTCGGTTTGGCATTTACTAAAAATGCTTCATGAAAAAAATCTTCTTTACAAAGGTTATAGCATTCAGCCATATTCACCAGCAGCTGGTACTGGCTTGAGTACTCATGAAATTAATCAGCCTGGTTGTTATCGTGATGTTAGTGATACCACTGCTGTTGCTCAGTTTAAAGTAATAAAAGAAGAAGCTCCGCATAAGATTTTTGATGATGTGGAAGGTGATTTGTTCATTATTGCATGGACAACCACACCATGGACTCTCCCTTCAAATACAGCACTTGCGGTAGGAGATAAAATAGATTATGTAAAGGTAGTGACATTCAATCCTTATACAGGAATCCTTGAAACGGTTATTCTTGCCAAGGACAGAATGAATGCATATTTCAATGAAAAGAATAAGGATCTTTCTTTTGAAGAATATAAACAAGGAGATAAAAAAATTCCTTTCAAAGTTGTTGCTGAATACAAAGGCTTTGAATTAACAGGATTAAACTATGAGCAGCTATTTCCTTGGATTAAACCAATGGGCAAAGCTTTTGAAGTTATTCCTGGAGATTTTGTTACAACAGAAGACGGTACAGGAATCGTCCATATTGCTCCTACATTCGGTGCCGATGATGACAGGGTAGCTAAATTAATGGGTATAGTTCCATTGGTGCTCATCGACAAAAGTGGTGAACGCCGACCAATGGTAGATTTCCAGGGGCGTTTTTTCCATATCGATAAACTGGATGATGATTTCGTAAAGGAATATATAAACGTTGAAAGTTACTCCGAATATGCTGGTCGTTATGTTAAAAACGATTATGATGAATCTCTAGGAAAAGATGATTCTACATTAGATATTGATTTGTCAGTAGCTCTAAAAAAAGAGAATAAAGCCTTTAAGGTAGAGAAGCATGTTCATAGTTACCCACATTGCTGGCGTACCGACAAACCAATCCTTTATTATCCACTCGATAACTGGTTTATTAAAACCACTGCTCTTAAGGACAGGATGATTGAGTTGAACAAAACCATTAACTGGAAACCTAAAGCAACTGGAGAAGGTCGTTTTGGTAACTGGTTGGAGAACCTTGTTGACTGGAATCTTAGTCGCTCACGTTATTGGGGAGTACCATTGCCAATTTGGGTCACCGAAGATAGAAATGAGATTAAGGCAGTAGGTTCTGCAGAAGAACTAAAAGCTGAAGTTGAGAAATCAATGGCTGCAGGTTTTATGAAAGACAGCCCAATGGCTAATTTCGAACCTGGTAATATGAGTAAGGAGAACTATGAAACTTTTGATTTTCACAGACCTTACGTTGATGAAATAATACTGGTATCAGATAGTGGTCAAAAGATGATGCGCGAGCCAGGGTTAATTGATGTTTGGTTCGATTCAGGATCAATGCCATATGCTCAATTTCATTATCCTTTTGAGAATAAGGAGGTATTTGAAAATAATTTCCCAGCAGATTTCATTGCAGAAGGTGTGGACCAAACACGTGGATGGTTCTTTACCCTGCATGCAATTGCAACAATGTTATTTGACTCTGTTGCATACAAAAATGTTGTTTCCAATGGTTTAGTTCTGGATAAAAAGGGAAATAAAATGTCCAAGCGACTTGGCAATGCTGTTGATCCGTTTGAGACAATTGAGAAATATGGTCCGGATGCAACCCGTTGGTATATGATAACAAATTCACAACCATGGGATAACTTACGTTTCGACATTAATGGCATTGATGAAGTAAGAAGGAAGCTACTTGGAACTTTATATAATACATATTCATTTTTTGCATTGTATGCTAATATTGATGGCTTTACATATAGCGAAGATGAAATTCCAGTTTCTGAAAGAACCGAACTTGATAGATGGATACTTTCTGAACTAAATAGCCTCGTTAAGAATGTTGATGAAGCATTTGCAAACTACGAGCCTACAAAGGCAGGCCGTGCTATTCAGTATTTCGTAAACGAACATCTCAGTAATTGGTACGTGCGTTTATCACGAAGAAGGTTCTGGAAAGGATCGTATTCAAAAGATAAGATTGAAGCTTACCAAACTCTGTATACTGTTCTGGAAACAATCGCTCAGATTAGTTCTCCAATTGCACCATTTTTCTCCGATAAGTTATTTCTTGACTTAAACACTGTAAGTGGCAAACATAAAGTTGAATCTGTACATTTAACAGATTTCCCAGTTACCAATGAAGGGCTTATTGATAAGGATCTTGAAGAAAGAATGGAGTTGGCACAGAAGATTAGTTCAATGGTACTTTCTTTGAGAAAGAAAAATTTCTTACGTGTACGTCAGCCACTGGCAAAAGTTATGATACCTGTTTTCTCTGATCATATACTTGTTCAGATTAAGGCAGTTGAGGATTTAATACTTTCGGAAGTAAATGTTAAAACCATTGAGTATATCACTGATGATTCTAATGTTCTTGTTAAGAAGATCAAGCCAAACTTTAAGTCACTCGGACCAAAGTATGGTAAGATGATGAAACAATTGGCAGGAGCAATAATGAGCATTGATCAGGATGGAATAAAACAACTTGAAAGTAGTGGTAATTATTCTTTAGATATCAATGGTGAAAAGTTTGAAATTACCAAAGAGGATGTTGAGATCAGTACTGAGGATATCCCAGGTTGGAGCGTTGCTACAGACGGACAAACCACAGTTGCTCTTGATATTACTGTTACAGATGTACTCAAAGAAGAAGGTTTATCAAGAGAACTAGTAAACCGAATTCAGAACTTAAGGAAAGACCTTGGTTTTGAGGTAACTGACAGGATTATTGTTGCCATTGAAAAGAATGAATTAACTGATAATTCAATTATTAACTTTAATGATTATATTTGCTCAGAGACCCTAGCAGAATTAAATCTGGTAGAGAAGAATGATGTTGATAAGTCAACAGTGGTTGAACTTCTTGAGGGGATTTCTGTAAATATGATCATAAAAAAACAATAGTTTAGAATGTCTATTGGTATTCTAGAATAAAATTTTCGTATTTTTATACGGTCGATATACCATAATTAATTGATAAAAATAAGACGGATATGAAAGAGAATGACGGAGATAAAAGAAAAACGACGTACAACGACGCTGAGCTGGAAGAATTCAAACAAATTATTCTAAAAAAGCTTGGAAAAGCGAATGAAGATTTTAAACTTCTCACAGAAGCATATAGTAATAATAGCGAACATGGAACAAATGATACTTCTCCAACTTTCAAAGTATTGGAAGAAGGTCAGCAGGTTCTTTCAAAAGAAGAAAATAGCAGGCTAGCTGCTCGCCAAAATAGATTTATTACGAATCTTCAAAACGCTTTAACCCGAATTGAGAATAAAACTTATGGCATTTGCCGTGTTACTGGAAAACTAATTAGTAAGGAACGACTAAGAGCAGTGCCACATGCTACACTAAGTATTGATGCCAAGAATAAAATGGCAAAGCCGGATTCGATTAATTAATTGCGGTTCTAATAAATAAAAATCAGAAATTGAAAAAATCCGTAATTATTATTTTGCTTGTTCTTATTGCAGATCAAGCACTAAAGATTTGGGTAAAACTAAGCATGACTCTTGGTGATGAGATACCCATTCTTGGTAGTTGGTTTAACCTTTACTTCACTGAAAACAATGGTATGGCTTTTGGCCTTCAGTTTGGTGGTGAATTTGGCAAGCTTTTCCTGAGTATTTTTAGAATATTAGCAATTATTGCAATAGCAGTATATCTTTATATTCTAATTAAACGAAATAGCCGATCCGGGTTAGTTATAAGCATCTCATTAATTTTTGCCGGGGCTGTTGGCAATATTATAGATAGTACTTTTTATGGAGTATTATTTACTCAGAGCACTTATCATACAATAGGTGTATATGCTGCTGAAGGACAGGGATATGCATCATGGTTACATGGGCGTGTCGTTGATATGTTTTATTTCCCTATAATAGATTTTACTGCAGCAACAGGACCATCATGGCTTCCATCCTGGATCTATGGTAGTGATGGACATTTTATATTTTTCCGACCCATATTTAACATAGCTGATTCATCAATAACCATTGGTGTAACATGGCTGCTTCTATTTGAGAGAAAGTATCTTATTCTGTAGTTTTATTCTCTGTAAGTATCCCAACGTAGTTTAATTTCCGAAGAGCATAGTGTGTATTATTTGGATACTCTATTTAATCTTCGATACTTGATTTGTTAATGGTTCTTCTTTGTGGTTTTTGCATTAGAACAACTCATTCTTGAAAATATTTACCCAATTAATATTTTTAATGATTTGATTTTAAATGTATTGTTTTTGTAACTTTACATCATTAAACCCAAATGCAAATAATTATGAAAAAGACACTATTAATCTCAATCTGCTTTATTATGATAATGTCCTTAACCTTACCTGTGCACACCCAGGAAGCAAAGGAATTCAACACTAAGAAAATAGAAGTTAACATTGGAGTATCTGATATTTTCGCCAAGAATAATATCATCTATCCTTACTATTATATTGATGGTGATTATTATCTCCAATATGTTTATAATGATTATTACCGCAAACCTGAACTCCTAGTTGGGATTAAATTTCATAACGATAAGGGAGCGTTTCGCTTAGGTACTAATTTCAATTTCAATAATATAACCACAAAAGATAGTAATGGTAATAATGAAAAATCCGAATTTAAAACCTTTAGTTCAAAACTTAACCTAGGTTATGAATGGCATAGTACAATCTCCAGAATAGTTATATACTATGGACTTGATATCTCCACTTCATATTCTAACAGCTACTTTAAAAATGAGTACTCTACCAATTTTGAACAGATTGTTAATGAAAGCACGCTTAATGAATTTACAGTTGGAGTAAACCCCTTGATAGGTACTGCTATTTTTATTACTCCAAATTTGTCAATAGGTACTGAGGTTAAATTTACAGCAGAATATGTATCAGGAAAAACAATAGATGAATCTTCAGGTTCTCCAAATACTAATGAAACAGAGAGCTCAGGAATTAGAACCCATTTTGGACCAATTGGTTTCTTATCCATAAATCTTCATTTCTAGTATAATACTAATAAAACGGTCAAAAACACATTCTGAGAATCTATTGGTAGAACGGAATAAACTAAGCTTCTTCAATTTTATTACTTTTGCAGCCCTAATCTAACTACATGACTGCAAACGACATAGAAATAATGGCTCCTGTTGGTTCTTACGAATCACTTATGGCAGCTATTCAAGGTGGAGCTAACTCAGTATATTTTGGTATTGGAAAGCTTAATATGCGTTCCAAATCCTCCAAAAACTTCACAATAGATGACCTTGTTAAGATAAGTGATATCTGCAAGGATAATAATGTAAGAACCTATATTACTCTAAATACTGTTATTTATGATGCAGAGCTTCATTCAATGCGTGAGATTGTGGATGCAGCAAAAGAAAATAATATTACGGCAATAATAGCATCAGATCAATCTGTTATTCAATATGCTTTCTCAGTTGGTATGGAAATCCATATGTCGACACAGACAAATATTACTAACACTGAAGCTGTTAAATACTACTCACGATTTGCAGATGTTATGGTTACAGCCCGTGAGTTGGAAATACAACAGGTTAAGGCAATAACTACAGCAATTAAGAAGCAAAATATTTGCGGCCCTTCCGGAGAACTGGTTCAGATTGAAGTATTTGCTCATGGTGCTTTATGTATGGCTGTTAGTGGAAAATGTTATTTGAGTATTGATAATTTGAACTCATCTGCAAATCGCGGGGCATGTTTGCAACAATGTCGTCGAAAATATACTGTCACAGATAAAGAAACCGGGGAACAGCTGGAATTGGACAATGAATACATAATGTCACCAAAAGATCTGAATACTGTTGCTTTATTGGATAGAATTTTAGATGCTGGAGTCAGGGTACTTAAGTTGGAAGGGAGAGGTCGCTCACCTGAGTACGTAAAAACTATAGCTTCTGTTTATCGTGAGGCAGTTGATGCCTGTTTTACCGGACGATATAATCAGGATAATATTGATAAGTGGAATGAACGACTTTCAAAGGTTTACAATCGTGGTTTCTGGGAAGGATATTACATGGGCCGGAAGTTTGGTGAGTGGACTGAGGACTACGGTAATCAGGCTACTCATAAAAAAATGTATGTTGGCAAGGTCACTAACTATTACAATAAACTTGGTGTTGCAGAGATTAAAATCGAAACCAATGATCTGAGTGTAGGTGAAGATATTATGATAATGGGTGAAACAACTGGTGTTTATGAAGCTGTAGTTGATGAAATTCGTCTCGATCTTGATCCAGTTGAGAAAGTTGAAAAAGGCCACATCTGCTCACTAAAAACCGAAGAACTGGTTCGTAGGGGTGATAAGCTTTATAAGGTAGTGGAAGTGGGAAATGATTAATGGCTCAAACGTTTGCCTTTGAAAATTGTTTCTAATCTTCAAGTTTGTACACTTGAATCATATGACAAGCTACTTTATAAATTTCCGGGTATAAATACTTTTACCATCATCTATTGATAGTATATATAACCCATTACTAAGATTATTCATGTTGAAAGAAAACAGAGTATTATTGATATAGTTATTATCATAAACTATAGTCCCATCAACTCTGTAAACCTTTATTTCGTTAATATCGTCATACCATTTAACTGAAACCTTAGTATTATTCACTTCATTATAGATCTTTATATTTTCTAGGAATCCATCACTTTCATCAATGTTGGTTATTACGATATCAACAGTTTGGGAATCATCATCATATAAACAGTAGTTACCTACTTCTTGTTTAATTAAAAATGTACCGGAAGATGTATAAGTATGTGAAGGGTTTTGGGTTGTATCAGAATTACCGTCGCCAAAATCCCAAAGGTAACTTTCAGCATTGGTAGATAAGTCGGTGCAATAAACAGTATTCTCAGATTGTGAATACTCAAACCCAGCAATTGGGATCTCAGGATATAGATTCCATAATTCAGGATTGCTAAAAACTACCTGATCAGCAACTTGTTGGAGATAAACAGCTTCGCTTTGAGTAAGTCCACCATAATACGAAATTCCTTCAGGAGATTTTTGAAACATCACTGCATAATAAACACATGCGGTAAGATAATGACCTGCCAAACTCGGGTGACTTTCATCGACGTCAAATAGTTCTATTGGATCTCCATTTTCAATGGACTGCTGCCAAGCAACACCTGTTGGTGCAATAATGCTTGAAATGCTATCTCCAATTCTTAAATAATTTGTGGTTAATGAGTCCTGCATATGTGAAAAATCATCAAAGTCCAATGAACAATAGCTATTAATACAATGCTGACCTCCTTGTTTTTTCCCCCAGATTGTTTGTAAGATGGTCTTAGTACACTCGTAATTATCCTTTATCAGAGAATCCAAAGCTCGGGCTGCCGGATAAGTGTATGTGTTTTTGTAATGATCAATAACTGCAAAAAGGCTGTGTTCCTGAAGAACAACATAGTCCCAATTCATGGAGTTAATTAGAGTAAGGGAGGTGGAATTAAATAGATGACCATTTGATGGATGCCCTAATGTACAACCTCCTGGTGTGTTTGATTCGAATACAATGGTATCTCCATTTGCAAGTGCTAGATTAGCCGTCAGCTGTGGTAGATCATGCCAAAATGTATGGCTATTTCCAAGATAGAGAACTTTTATGGAATCCGAAATACCAACTAAAGACTGGGATAATAGGATTAATAAGAGTATCAGATAGATTATATGTTTTCGGTTCTTGAACATTTATAGAAATTCAACGAAAATACACTCTGGGCGTAGTCTTCAGACTACGCCCAGAAGAGTTTCAATGATAATTGTGAAACCCAAAGATACTAAAGATTTAGTTTCTGGCCTGATAATGTGTCTCAGTTAAAGTAGGCAAAGTTTTCACAAACAATACTTTATCTTTCCAATAATGTTCCCAGCTTGAGTTTCTTCCGTCGATACTAACACCACCTGAAACACAATGAATAACCTCAATATCCTCTTCATAAACAGAATGAACAATTCCAGCATGGACAGTGTAGTGACTATTCTCATTTTGAGATCCAAAGAAAATTAAGTCCCCGGGAGCAGCCTCATCCAATGATTTATTTACTCCTTCCAGATTACTTTGCTTATGAGCATTGTGAGGAAGTTCAATTCCAATATGGCCATAAACATACATGGTAAATCCCGAACAGTCAAATCCAGTTTCCGGTTTTTCACCAGCATATTTGTATCTTATACCATCCTGTAATTCAGCAAACTTTACAAGTTCCATTCTAAGTGAATCGATTGTTGATTGCGAGAATTCATAAACAGACACTCTTTCAGCTAGTTCTTCAACATCACTGAAAACAAGTGTAACGCTATAGGTTTTTGAATAGAGTTTAATGGCAGTGGATAATTTCCGTGATTTTGGGATGCTGTCGTGGAGATAATAAATGTACCCTTTAATAGAATCCTGAATAATTGCTTTCCATTCATTGTAGTCATCAGGAAGTCGTTTTGAATAATTTACAGCTTGAGATAAATATCGATAATGACTTTTATTGTCAATGGAAGTTGTTGCATACCTGTGCAAAGCAACCTTTGAGATATAGTATTCAGGAATAATGGATTTGGGATATTTTTTATTAAGCTTCAGTGCTTTGCTATGACACTTTTCATATTTGCCTTTTGTAAAGAGCTTGCTTAATTGCTTTTCAATTTTGCTGTCTTTTTGTGCAGATAATGTGGTTGATAGTAGGAGTATAGTAATAGTTAGAAATGTAGTACGCATATTCTATAAAACGGCGAAGTTTTAAATTTATTTTTCTAATTTTCTCTAATTATTTCCTAAGCGTAGTCTGGAGACTACGCTTAGAAGGACTAAGCTTAGAAGTACGCTATTTGAATTTTGTTGTAGATTAACATACAAACTTAATCTAGTGTGAGACTACACCAGTAATAAAAGATGAAACTACAAATAGAAATGGTCAACTTGTTATTTTATAACAGATTGATTGTATA
Source organism: uncultured Bacteroidota bacterium (assembly GCA_937901015.1). Taxonomy (GTDB): domain Bacteria; phylum Bacteroidota; class Bacteroidia; order Bacteroidales; family F082. Next base: position 11,200 of record CALCGQ010000122.1, read on the forward strand.
GAACTCAGGTTATTAGTTAATCTTTAACACATCTAACAGGCATAGCATGATGGTACATCTGCTCATCTCGGGAAATACCATCATAGGATCCCATAGATCTGAAAATACAAGTGGGATACTGGCTGAATGAACCATCAGAAGTCCAGAAATTGGCTCTTTGTCCATATCCAAGATAAATATTACCAGCACTTTCATATCTTATCTGACCTCCAGGAATGGCACCAAATCCTATTGAGTTTATACCATCACGATCATCTCCCCAGCCACTGCAGTTTTTTAGTACGCTACCAAGCAATTGATTTGATCCACGATTATAATCCTGCAAGTCAACTTCATCTTCGGGCATGCCTAAGAAAAGTTCCAATTGTTTCCATTCATTATCAGATGGTAAATGCCAACCGGGAGGACAAGCATCCCCTTTTGCATCAGAGAAATCATAATACCTGCCATATACTTCACAATTATTGTCGTAATAATCATTACATTGACCTAAATTGCCGTCTTCACCCCAATAATTTAGGTTCTCGGCAAACCAAGTTTGATTACCAACATCAATAGTATTATAAACCTTACCATCTCTGGGATCGGTTATTTCATGATAAATAATTTCGGTAGCTATTAACAGTACTTCATAATCCTTATCATCTACCATTGGGTCTGCATAAGTGTAAGTAAAGTTGAAATTCTGATATTCGGTCTCACAAGTTGAAAACCTGGCAACAATATATCCAGTAGCCCTGTCGGTAATTGCAACATTTACATTTGAATTTGTTATTTCAATCAAATCTACGAGATCACCCTCGCCATCAACTTCATTTGAAGTGGTGGTTTGAATCTCGGATACTCTTTTTGGACCAGGACTTAGTCCACCGCCACTTATGTTGAAAAGGCTTTTAAACTCTAAAATATAGCCATCAATTTTATCTCTGTAATCAAGAAAGGTATGAATTAATGAAATTACCTCCTGTAATAAAACATTTGTGGAAGCCATATCTTCTTTATAGATTGTTCGGTAGGAAAGCTTTACATCAAACATAATTTCCTCATGGTTAAGAAACACTAGTTCAGACCGGGGAATTATGAGATCAGATTGCTCAGCCACCACACTTGCATCATAAATATCCAACACTAGCATCCCTAGTTCTGCTACTTTTTTAACCAGATAAATAGCTGAAGCAAGAGCAATTATTTTAGTGAGCCCGGTAGGCTCGGGAGCGGTGAAAGAGAGATAAAAGCTTCCTCCGGCAATCATAATCTTTAGCATGTTTACTTTCATGAAGTCTCTAAATCCTTGCAAAACAATACCCGAAGCAACAGACCGTGTACTATCAGCCCCAAACATTTCAGGATTTGCCATAATAAATGATGCAAATTGTTGTCTTTCGGATGCTGATAAGGTTGAATAAACGCTGTTCATCTCACTTATGGTATTACTTAAAAACAGTTTTTCCTGTTCGCCTACCAGTTGACCTGTTTGATTCTCAATATACTCAAGATCTTGTAATGAATTATTAGCTATATTGATAACGTTGTTAACTATATCTTCAGGATTACCTATTTGCTGCGGTGTATCAACGGTTAAATCAGAAAATCCTTCGTATTCGCCAAAGTTAATTGTCAGATTGTATAAGCCGGGACTAACATTTGGTATCATGAAATAAAGTATACCGGGTTCTGACTGAACAACACTTACTTCAATATCACCAAAAGTCCCTGTAAATGTTTCTTCTCCTGGAATTCCTTCATCTGACCAAAGGGTAATGATCTCATGAGCAACAACACTGTATTGACTAGTATTAAGATATGTGTCGGGCACCTCTTCATCTTCACCGAATATCTTGTCACAACTCCAGTTTGTAAAAGACATACTAATCAATAGCACTATAATAATTGTTTTAGTTTTCATATTATCGTATTGTAGTTAAAATCTTGGCGTAGTCTCCAGACTACGCGGGGTGTTGTTAGATAATTTGAGTCATTTTCTTCATAAGGATATAATTTGACTTAAAGTCGGAATACCGAACCCATATGACCCAATAACCAAATAAATAAGTAGCGGCAAAGGTAGCAGACTATTCTTATTTAGAATGAGTCCAAATTATGAAATATGTCATGTAAAGCATGTGTTGTGCGAACTACTAAGCGTAGTCTGGAATTTGCCTGGCTGTATAAACAACTAACGTAGTCTCCAAAACAACTAAGCGTAGTCTCCAGACTACGCTTAGGCCTCACATCAATACAATTCCAGCTCCCAATCTTCAAACTCAGGAACAACTACATAATCAGAATCGTATGTTGATCTAATGTATTGTGCAGCACGTTTCATTGCATGTTTGTTGTTTAGTACAATTCCATCATCATCCATCTCTATATTATTCATGTAAACAGAAAAAATTGCTTCCACATTACTTGGTGAATCCTTAAGCTCTTCACGGTAATCTATTTCACCTGAAGTGGGGACTTCACCAACCATAAATCCCAATGTTCCATTTGTATAATAATATGTAAACATTCTAAGACAATGGCGGAAATTTTCTGAAAGTTTCATTTGTTTGAGGATTTTGTGAAGTTTTTTAGTTGAAAATAAATTTATCGTGTTGACCACTTGTTGACCTAAGCGTACTATCCATACTACGGTTGGCCTAAACTATTTTTCAAGTTTAATCTTCCAATAGTAATCACCTATATTATAATTTGTATCCCAATTGTAACTATAGAAAACAGTATCATCAACATCATTAACCTGTACATAAAACCCGGCTGATTCGCTAATAGTTATTCGACCATTATTGTAGTTTAAATTTACTTCACCACCAGTTTGCCAACCATTATTTGGTGGTGGATTATTTGGATACCTAACTTGCGATGATGGAGCATAGCCAGAGGCATTACATGTAAATTTTTCCTGCTGATGAAGATATTCAATTCCAGTAGTTAAGTCTGCTGTATAATAACTTATCATCCAGTTTCCAGTGAGATCAAATACAGGCACTAATACTTTTGCATTAATAGTTATCCTCTCCTCACTAAAATCAGGACTTTTATAAACAATATCAAATGTGAAGTTCTGATCTTCATCTGAGGATGTCTGAAAAATTACTCTTACATTATTTGAGTTATTAAAACCTACTAAGTTAACACCTGAGTTTGGCATTTTATCAATGGAAATAAATTGAGGGTCAACGGATGATCTATTTGAATTAGCAACATAACTAATTTTATCACTAATATTTGTATAAGTACCCGTTGTGCCTGAAATATAACCTTTTACCGTATTCCAAGCGCCAGCTACCTTATCAATATTGACAACAAGTTCTATTATAACACCCGAGCTTTGTTGATCATCCTTGAAAAGAGTTCTGTAAGTAGCATCAATCCCTAGTATATATTCTGTTTCATTTTCAAATTCTATAATATCGGTTCTTAATTCTCCGTCTATATCAAATTGGAAAGGTTTATAAGCAGTAGTAAGAATTTTATTGTGAAGGTATTTAATAGCAGTATATTCAACAACAAGAGCCGCAGCTGATATACCAAATACCCAAGGGTTAAATATCTTAATTGATGCAACAAAAGTATTTACCGTTAAAACACCAGCAATAACGACACCAGCATAAAGTGCCGCATCTCTTGATAGTTGCCTATCCCAGCTAATATAATCTTTTGAGGTTTGCATACTATCGTTGAATTGAGAGTAGTCGTATAATTTGAAGTCAAATAGTTCTGGATTTGCTTTCATGATTTGTGCAAGTTCTTGTTTTTCATCCTCTGTTGCATTTGAAAACCCTTGGTTGAAATCTTCAAGAAGTTGATCTATAACCTGAAGGTTTTCTGGTTCTATACCTGTGTTTTGTTGCTGATTAAGCACCTTCAGTTCATTGAAAGCTTCAACAATATTATTTTGGTAAGTGGTTATTATTTCATCTGGATTATCAATTTCTTCAAGAGTAAGAATTGTAAATGTTAAGTCATGTTTAACATCTTCAAGGATAAATTCCAGTATTCTTTCTCCTTCAGGAACTAAAGGCATCATAAATGTTAGTTGTGTATCTGAGATTTTTATCAACAGAACTTCCTTATCATAGATTTCACCATAATATGAATCTTCTGAAAAATAGTATTCATTAATGGTTAAGGTTACTGTTTCGAATGGAACTACATTGTATCTATCTGATGATATTGCATACTGAGCTGGGTTATCATCACCATCAAGGACATCACCCACAAGGCTGCAGTTCCAGTTTGTAAAAGAGATGCTAATCAATAGTAGTATTATAATGGCTTTAGCTTTCATATTATCGTATTGTAGTTAAAATCTTGGCGTAGTCTTGCGTAGTCTCCAGACTACGCCGAGTGTTAGTGTCGTTAAGGCTATATTATTTTTTTGTATAAGTCTGTCCTGAAATATCTAATGATGATCCATTGCATGTGATGTTGAGTATATCGGAGCTACTTGGCGGATTGGGGTTCTGACCACAATCATTCCATACATCAGTGTAATTTAATTGTATGGAGCCACCACCAAGATCTTCCCAGGTACAATAGAATTTTACATTACAGAGAATGACACAATTATCATCATAACCTTGAATTATTACATTGCCAACATAACCTGTTCCATCGCTGTTAAAATGAAATACCTTTTCTGCCCCTGACGCATTGCATGAACTTATGTTTTGCGCCCATGTTCCGATAAAACAATCTCCACCACCATCATCAGGTGTAATATCAAAAACCATAAATGGTTCATTTAAATCTCCCGTTGGACGAAGTTCATAAGAGTTTGTATTTGTTACGACATCACCATCTTCCGGAGCTTCAAGTATTACTGGCAATCCAATACCCTCTATGCTAGAAAAATAGCTATCTTCAAAATAAAATGCATAATCAATAGAGGCTTCTTTCTCATTTACATTTGCTTCAAAAACCCAGATGTCTCCATAACTGGAATGTTGTAATGGACTTCCGTTATAATAAAACTCAGGAGTAGTTTCAAACATGGCACGGTCGATGTAAATTTCTACTTCACCGTATTTAGGGTCTTTTTGGCATGAGCTTATTAAGGTTGATACAATTAGAAAGCTTATTAAACTTATGGAAGTTAGGATTTTTTTGTTCATAGAATCAATTATATAAATAATGAAGATCAGATATGTTTTAACTCCACTTTGAGAGTTATGTATTATTGCTTACGGGTATATTTATTAACTTCTCCGTCAGCATTTATTATTAGTGTATTTGGATCTGCAAATTGATAAGTCATTGGAAAAGGGCCATCATTAGTATGAACTATTATTGTATTTCCTTCAACGGTATAGACGCTAGTATAGGAATCGTCATCAGCTGACTCATTAATGTACAAACTTCCATAAGTACAATTATCATAATTTAGATCCGTATATTGATATTCTTTGTCAGCACCATCATAATAAAAAACAATATCTGATCCGTTTAGATTCAATGTAGCTTTTATGGAAACGCTTGCCCATCCTATTAGGTCAGGGCAATTATCCAAATAATAATATTGCCATTCACCAACTGGCTGCCCATCAACTTCATAAGCTTCCCACTCACCAAGAAGTGGATCTCCAATGGATAAAGTAGCAGATATCTGTTTTGTCAACTGTGTTTTTCCGTCATCATAAACAAGATCATAAGTAAATTCTTGATCTTCTGTTTCATCTGTTTTAAAAGTAACCTCCCAAATATCATTAACAATCGATGAGCTACTAAGTGTTACATTTGAATTATTCATATTTTGAATAACAAAGTTTCTATTGAAATCAATAGTCTCATTTGAACTTTTCAGATCGATAGGTTTAATATTTGAATCAGGCACAATGGCAAGTAGTCTTTTAATGGCCTCGTTTGCATCATGTATCAGGCCAACAAACATTCCAAGTATGTCCTGTCTGTTTATATCGTTTTGGTCAACGGCTCTAAACTTAACTCTCTTGGAATAATTGGTTTTTTGATTATTTATGAAAGTTGTTGCAGATAATTTTTCATCTTCCAAATCTTCAGCAAATGGGTTTGTGTTAATTGCTTCTACTTCTTGCGCCATGCGATCCCAGGCTAAATAAACTACAAAAAGGGCCATGGCTACCGGAACGATTGGAATTACCAGTTGTGATTTATTATTATCCCCCGTAAAATTATCGATCAACGTATTAAACTTGTTAAGATAATATACCAAATTACTATTTGTATAGTGGTCTATTTTACAGTGCTTGTATTTTAAGAAATGGTCTCTGGCTTCATAGATATTGCCAGCCTTTTTTGCCTCATTACCTGCCTCCAGAATAGTTTCACATTGGCTACTTTTAAAGTTTTGGATAAATATCTGTCGGAATTCGTTAATCCAATACTCATTTGCAGAATAAATTTTTGCAAACTCAGCTTTTTCTGTTGAGGTCATTTGTGAATAAATCTGGTTTGCTTTGCTTAGCTTGTTACTCAGTGCTTGTTGATTTATATTTGATTGAATAGAATCAATTATACCTGATTCCACCAAATTGCCATCCATTTCCAGGCTTATATCATAAAGCTCAGAACCGAAGTTTTTTACATTTTCAACATATTCTTCGGGATTTGAAATTATTTCCGAAGGAACCACATTAAATGAAATAAAATATTCAATATCATTTATATTCGTGACAAATTCATAACTGCCAGGTTCAGTATCCGGTACAATGAAATAAAGGGAGTTATTCATTACATCTATTGTAATAATTTCGTCATTGAAGTATCCTTCAAGATTCCCATTTTGTATATCGAAAGTAGCAGATATCATTGCAACCTCACCAGTCTTCAGGTTTGGTTTTTCAGGTTCCAGGTAACCTGTGATTTCTTCCTCTTCGTCTCCTCCTAAAAGATCATCAATTGTACTGCATGACGAATAAATAATTGATATGCTGATTAATAGAGTAAGTAGTGATAATAGTCTAATGCTTTTTGTCATAGTTATTTTGTTTTTGATAATTATGAATTTTTAGATATTGCATAATAGCCTAACAGATAGACGGTTGCAAAAATAAAATAAATTATTTATTTAGAAAAAGTCTAAATTATGACATATGTCATGTTTAACATATGTTAGAATGGAAGTGTAAATAATTGAAAGGAGGATCTCTAAGAGATCCATAGAAAGGGTATTATTCCTTAAACTCCTTAGGCTTCTTCAATACAAATGTCCTGGAAATATTAAATCCAAAATGGATATCTCCTTTTAGCCAATCTCCAGTTGTACGTGGAATGAAATGCTGTTCGATAATTCCTCGGGAATTGGTAAAGAAAAGCTGGAATACATGACCACCGGTTTCAATATCAAACCCAACGGTAAACGAATCATGAAAGTCCTTTGCTGTTTGTTTCGAGAGAACATAATAGTATTCAAGGTTTAAACTTATTCTATTTGATAGTTTAAACCTTCCACCGGCACCAAGCGCCCATACATCATTATCATCAGCATTTGTTTCAACAAGATTACGATGAATGAAAGTTGGGGTTAGCTGAAGTGATATTGCACTACTGAATTTGCGTGCTATAAGTAGTTGATTAACAAAAGTTAATCTGGAAGAAAAATAATCTGTTCGTGTTGTGTCAGTGAATTTCAATGTGTTTATTCCAATGTTCCCAAAATAACTAATGGAAACAGGCATATTTTTAGCACCCTTACTTTGCCTAAATAACTTAGCCTTCACTGATCCATCATATGTTTTCTCAAAGGATGAACGGCCGATCCCAACTGATAGCCAGTCGGTAATTCCATATTGCAAACCCAATCGCAATGTGGCCTGATCAAGACCAAAAAACTCATATGCACCTTCATTTAATCTTCCAAAATGATGTTGGATATCAAATATCAGATTCCCGTTTGCAGGATTCTCTACTGATTGTCCGAGTGATATGCGTGTTGTTTTAAATGTAGCATATGTGTAATCAGTTGTTGGTCCATCATCAAAAAGGTCCATCATATCATCCTGTGCTACCAGGTTTAAACTAATTGCAATTAGTATTATGGGTATTATACTAAATATCTTTTTCATTTTGCGATTATTAATTGACAGTACTATTTTTTATAAGGCTTAAGCATCACGTCAACAGTAATTTCTATTTCTTCGGCTATTTTCCCAGTTACTGCACCAGGGATACTGATATCGAAGTCTGCCAATTTTACCATAAACTTTGATTCACCATGGATACCATCCTTTGAAATAGTAAAAGTTCCTTTTTCTTTAACGTTCTTGGTAATGCCATGAATGGTTAATTCACCTTCAATATCAGCCTCATATGTTCCATCCTTTGAAAAGTCAATTTCTTTAGCATTGGTAACCTTTCCCTTTAATGTGGAGTTTGGAAACTTATCACTTTCAACATAGTTTTCGTTGAAATGTTCCTGCATTAGAGCTTTCTCAAAAATAAATGACTTCATCAATACTTTAAATACGATTGCACCTGTTTCAGTATTTAATGCTGCGTTAACTTGTGAGTTGTGGGCCTCTATCTTTTCAAGTGGTCCATCAGAATAAAAAGAGATTTTTCCATTCTTCGTAATGAATTGTTGGGCATTTGTTGTTATCGTAAATGCTAATATTGCTGTGAATAAGACCACTAGTTTTTTCATATTATTAGTTTTATTTAGTTATTAAGGAGCACTGTTCTAGTATTACATCTGTATCATTATATCCTGAGCAGAAGCCTTTAATAATAATTGAGCTTGAGGATGTTAATTTTTTAGCCTTTTCATTATGTGATTTTAGCATTGTGCATCTGATTCCTTCATCACCAAACATGCCGCTATTAAAAGCAAATACAACCACAACAGTTGAATCACTGCTTTCTATGGATGTTGGTGTCCCGCTAATCTGAAGCACTTTTCCTGTATAATTATTCTCTTCAGTATTTTTGTCTTTGGAGTAATGGTTGTAACATTCAGCAGCAGAAATCACATAGTCCGGATTAGCTTTCTCAAAATCTTTATGAGGTTTGTTATACACAAAGAACCACATGTATGCAATCGCTAATGTTCCTATGATTGCTGCAAAAGCAAATACTTTTAACCAATTTTTCATAATTGTTTTTTTAATTGTTTGGAGTTCCTGAATCAACCCATATTTCAATTTTCGTGATTGAACAATCGTCTATTTTATTACCATTTTTAGGCATTGGCGACCATGCGTTTTCATGTCTTATGACCCCAAGAAGACTTCCATTTTGAGCTGCAACAACAACATCGTTGTAGTTTGCCAGACTAATATTTCCAGAGGGAGCAGAGCCACTATGACATGCAAAACAGTTTGCATCGATTATGGGCTTAACGGATCCTGAATATGTAACTCCAGTTGTATCACAAACCGGAGGTTGAGGATATAAATCTTCCACACTATCATAATAGCATGAGTTAAGACCTATCAATAATAATAATCCTGTTAAAAATGCTGTTTTTTTAATTATTTGGAGTACCATCTTCTATCCATATTTTAATTTCTGCAACTTTGCAATCAGATAATTTCTGCCCATTCTTTGGCATGGGACTATAATTTCCTTCGTGTTTGATTACACTTAACAATGATCCGTTATTTGCCAATGCAACAACACTATTATAATCAGTGATTGTTATGTTACCACTAGGTTCAGCCCCACTATGGCATCCAACACAATTCGTGCTTAGTGTAGGCCAAACTGAGGTTGAAAATGTTACATTAAGTGTATCGCAGCCTGAATCACAGGAGTTATTCTTAGCACCTTGTTCTATCCACTTCTTAATCATATTTCTCTGATCTGCAGTTAGTGAATTATTAGGTGGTGGTGGCATTCTTTCTTCGGGATCATTTTCCATGATTTTCTCGTAAAGTTCACTATCCCCCGGATTACCTGTTTTAATCTCGCCAGTTCCCATTACCGAAGCGTAATCAACAAGGATTACTCCATCTTCAGCTGACTCCTTATCATGGCATCCACTTGTTGAACAGTTTGAAACAAGTAATGGCAGTACATAATTTTGAAAGTAAACAGAATCAGGATCACATGCATCGCTAGTTGTGGGGTTGTTTGGATCTTGGCCATTATAAATATCCAGATCCGGATCATGTTTACACTGGTATAATAATGTCACCATTAGTAAACTAATCACTGAAAAAAGAATTTTTTTTAGTATCATTTTCTTTTTGAGTATTTACAAATATAACGAAGGCTTGATTCATAATATGTTGGATAATATTTCATTAACAAAACATTAACATAAAACTAAATAATTCTTATCTGTTTGGAATAAATGAATCAACCGTATTGTCTAACAAGTGTATTAAGAATAAAAAATGAAATCATGAAACGAATAGCAATATTATTAATCGCAATCACTATTTCGATTATTGGAATTAGCCAGAATGAAAACAGATTAAAAACTCACGGTGAAGTTAAAAAATATATTGATGAATCAATTTTTCCTGAATTGGAAAAACAACAGATTAACTATTTAAGTCAATTATCAGAAAGCGAAACCAAGGAATTGGAAAGTATTAAAGGTGAGATGACTTCAAGAAAGGAAGAGTACCGACGGAATCATCAAAATAACCGAGGAGCAAACCATAAAAAGGGTAATAAAAGAAAAGATACAGCAAAATCAGGACAACCGAATTGTCGAAGTGAAATAACATCTATTACAGAGCAGCATAAAGACCTTAATACTTCTTACAAAGAATTCATAGAAGCTAACAGGCAGCAATGGATGGATGATATTTCTAAGCTCCATGAGAACATGGATATCCAGCCTAGAAAAAATAAAGATGGAAAAACAGGAATGGACATGTTTTTCACTAGGATATCCAATCCAGATTGGTTGCTTTTGTGGGATTCTTCAGATTCCATAATCAAAAATCCTAGGTCGATGAGAAATCACAATGGAAAAAAATCTTCAAAAAATACTGACCGGGTTAGCTATAATTCAGAATTCAGATCAGATGTTAAAAAGTATGCTTCCGAAAATATCATTCCAGTTATCACCAGAGAAAGGGACGAGTTTAATAACTATCTGAGTAATCATGAAAAAGAAGTTATTGAAACAGCACGTCAGAAAATACAAGTTCGTAAGATAATGTTTAAGAATTGGTATGAAAGTGA
>CALCGQ010000123.1 GCA_937901015.1 uncultured Bacteroidota bacterium
CTCTGACATTGTTGTCCGTGAGAAAGCCCCATCCGAATCACAAATCTATACAGAATTAGAACAAACAGGGCCAGCTTCCAAATTTACCATATCAAAGGAAAGATCTACAAAAACAACAATACCATTCGTAAAAAATAATGAATTTGATTACTCCAGTCTGCTTAGCTGGGCCGGTGATGGTTATGAGAAATGGGCATTCCTGATTTTTATTCCAATCGTAATATTCATAATTGTTGCGGTATCAAATGGAGCAAACCTGACGGATGGAATGGATGGACTTGCAACGGGTACTTCAGCAGTAATCGGTCTAACATTGGGATTACTTGCATGGGTATCGGGTAATATAATTTTCGCCGATTATCTGAATATAATGTATTTGCCAAATGCAGGTGAGCTAACAATCTTTATCAGTGCGTTTGTTGGCGCTACTGTAGGATTTCTATGGTATAACACCTACCCTGCTCAGGTATTTATGGGTGACACAGGAAGCCTAGCTCTGGGCGGAATAATTGCAGTTTTTGCAATTATCATTAGAAAGGAATTACTGATCCCTATTCTATGTGGAATATTCCTAGCTGAAAGCCTATCTGTAATAATTCAGGTAAGCTATTTCAAACGTACAAAGAAAAAATATGGTGAAGGCATTAGGGTTTTCAAAATGGCACCCTTACATCATCATTTTCAAAAACTAGGATACCCTGAACCTAAGATAGTTCAAAGGTTTTTGATTGTGGGAATATTCCTTGCAGTATTAACGATAATTACACTCAAACTACGATAATGAAAAGAGCCAATGAAATCTCATTATCAAATAGTTGTGTTGGGTGGCGGCGAAAGCGGAGTTGGAGCAGCCCTATTGGCTAAGAAAAAAGGCATTTCTGTTTTTGTCAGTGATAAAAACAGAATACAACAAAAATATAGAAGCGTTCTTGAACATAATGAAATTGATTTTGAAGACGAAGGTCATTCACACCATGTGATACTGTCAGCAAATGAGGTTATAAAGAGTCCCGGGATTCCAGATTCAGCAGAATTAATTGTGAAAATCAGAAACAATAAGATTCCTGTTATTTCTGAAATAGAATTTGGAGCTCGATATACAGATGCAAAGTTAATATGCATTACAGGCTCAAATGGGAAAACAACTACTACCCTGCTCACCTATCATATACTAAAAGCTGGAGGGCTTAATGTTGGGATTGCTGGTAACATTGGCGAAAGTTTTGCTAAACAGGTTGCTCAGTCTGAGTATGATGTATATGTACTGGAAATTAGCAGCTTTCAGCTAGATGGGATGTACGAGGTTGTTCCGTATATATCGATTCTTTTAAACATCACACCTGACCATTTAGATCGATACGATAATAATTTCAAAAATTATGTAGAGTCAAAATTTCGGATCATTCAAAATCAAACTAAAAACGAAGCCTTCATCTACTGTAGTGATGATCCGGTTATAAATAACAGGCTTGACATAATGGATATTAAACCAAAACAATATCCAATAAGTATTCAGAATACAGAAGTGAACAACGGGGCTTATATAAAAAACGAAGAATTTATAATAATTGACAATAAAACAACAATAAAGATGACATTAGAACAATTAGCATTACAAGGCAAACACAATACCTACAACTCTATGGCTGCTGGTATTGCCGGTAAACTTATGGATATCCGAAGAGATACACTTAAACAATGTCTTTCCGATTTTCATAATGTTGCACACCGACTTGAATATGTATCAAGTGTACATGGAATTAGTTTTATAAACGATTCAAAAGCAACAAATGTTAATGCAACTTGGTATGCAATTGAGTATTATGAAAAACCCATAATATGGATTGCAGGTGGTCAGGATAAGGGAAATGACTATTCACAACTTAGTGAACTAGTTAAGAAAAAGGTTAGGGCTATTGTTTGTTTAGGTGAGGACAATAAACCTTTTCATGAAGCTTTCGGCGATAGTGTTGAGACAATTGTTGATACAAAATCAGCATTTCAAGCAGTTAATGCTGCATATCAACTTGCAAAAAAAGGTGATGTAGTTCTACTATCTCCAGCATGTGCAAGCTTCGATTTATTCGAGAACTATGAAGATCGTGGTAATCAATTTAAAACAGCCGTAAAAGAATTGTAGTACATGGGATTTTCTTTAAAAAATATAAAGGGTGATAAAGTAATCTGGGCCGTAGTTTTTCTATTGTCAATTGTTTCGTTTTTAGCGGTATACAGCTCAACTGGAACCCTTGCATATAAATATCAGGGTGGTAATACTGAATATTATATGCTTAAGCATGGCTTAATATTATTTTTGGGATTAGTTCTTATGTATCTGGCACATGTAGTCAAATACACTTACTATTCAAGAATATTTCAAATAGCACTTTATATAGCAGTACCACTCCTTTTTATAACACTATTTTTCGGACTTAATCTGAACGAAGCCCGCAGAGTACTGCCACTACCATTTGGACTAACATTTCAAACATCCGACCTTGCTAAGATTACATTAATAGTCTATTTGGCAAGGATGCTAACTAAAAAACAAGATGAAATAACAGATTTCAAATCTGCATTTATACCGATTATATTTCCTGTGCTCCTTGTAACAGGACTTATTTTTTGGGATAACTTCTCAACAGCAGCATTGCTTTTCGCAACTAGTCTTGTGCTAATTTTCATTGGCAGAGTTAAATTTACTTATATAGCGAGCATGCTTGTATTGGGTCTAATCGCTGCTGCCATCGCCATTGGAGTATTATATAGTCTTCCCGAAGGCCAACAAGGTAGGCTAGGTACATGGAAAACCAGAATTACAGATTTCACAGATAAAAGCAATGGAGACAGCTATCAATTAGAACAGGCAAAGATTGCCATTGCCACAGGTGGTATTATAGGTAAAATGCCTGGCAATAGCACACAAAGAAACTTCTTACCTCACCCATATTCAGATTTCATTTTTGCAATAATTATTGAAGAATACGGACTTGTTGGAGGGGTTATTATAGTACTCCTATATCTAGTACTACTATTCAGGGCCGTAAAGATCGTGACAAAAGCACCTGGATCATTTGGGTCGTTCCTAGTTATTGGAGTGGCCTTTAGCCTTGTATTTCAAGCTATGATAAATATGGGCGTTGCTGTTGGTTTACTTCCAACCACGGGTCAACCATTACCATTGGTTAGTATGGGAGGAACTTCCATTTGGTTTACCAGCCTTGCCATTGGGATTATTCTTAGTGTGAGTAAAGATCAGGACAAAAAAGAAATGGATGAACTTAATCCAATTGCTGTAGATGAAGAATAATATCAAAATACTTGTTAGTGGTGGTGGCACTGGTGGGCATATTTTCCCAGCAATTGCCATTGCAAACCAACTGAAAGAAATGCTTCCCTCAGTTGAAATTAGCTTCGTTGGTGCCAAAGGTCGTATGGAAATGGAAAAAGTTCCACTAGCAGGATATTCCATAACTGGTTTATGGATTAGTGGTTTTCAGCGTAGATTAACATTTAAAAACCTATTATTTCCATTTAAAGTACTGTTCAGTTATTGCAAAGCACGACGAATAATTAAAAAATTCAACCCTGATATAGTAATTGGAACTGGTGGCTATGCAAGCGGCCCCTTACTTTATGCAGCTTCTAAAAAGAATGTTCCCACACTTATCCATGAACAAAATGCGTTTCCGGGAATAACAAATAAGATTCTTGCAAAAAGTGTAAACAAAGTTTGTGTTTCATACCCAAACATGGATCGTTATTTTCCCGAAGAGAAGATTACCATTACCGGAAATCCAATCCGTAAAGAAATCCTAAATATATCCCCATCCCAAAAAGATGGAATTGAGTTCTTTGGTTTATCACAGAATAAAAAGACTCTATTAATAATTGGTGGTAGCCAAGGAGCACAAAAAATAAATGAAGCTGTTATTGAAAACATTGGTCAAATATTGGAATTAGACATTCAGATAATATGGCAAACCGGAAGTAATAGCCTTCAATCCATTGTTGACGCGACTGCATCATACAATGAGGTTGTTGTTCATGAGTTTATACATAAAATGGATATGGCTTATGCTGCTTCAGATTTCATTATATCAAGGGCAGGAGCAATTGCAATAGCTGAAATAATTGCTGCCAGGAAACCAGCTATTTATATTCCATTGCCATCAGCAGCAGAAGATCATCAAACTAAAAATGCCATGTCACTTGTGGATGGTAAGGCAGGTTTGATAGTTAAAGAAACTGATAGTATTACTGAGCTACCACTTACATTAAAAACATTGGTTGAAGACGATAAACTTCAACAACAAATTATAGATAACCTCGAATCTTTTAGTTACCCAATGGCGGCCACCGACATTGCTAATCAAGTACTAAAGCTAATTGAAGATAAATGAATCTGAGCAATAAAATACTATATTTCCTTGGTATCGGAGGCATTGGCATGAGTGCCCTCGCAAGGTGGTGTGCCCATCAAGGAGCTATGATTTATGGTTATGACCTTCAACCAACTAAACTTACCGATGAATTAATCAGCGAAGGTATGATTGTTCATTTTACATCAGATATAAGCTTAATTCCAAAGAATATTGATTTTGTTGTTTACACACCTGCAATACCATCTGATGATATTGAGTATCTGCATTTCATAGAATCAAAAACTCCAATGATTAAAAGAGCTGAACTCATTGGAAAAATCTCACATGATATCACAACAATTGCCATTGCTGGAACCCATGGCAAAACTTCAATTTCAGCTCTAACAGCCCATATACTTAAAAATGCAAACCTGAATATTTCAGCATTTGTAGGTGGGATTTGTAGAAACTACAATACCAATCTCATTCTTTCTGATTCTACGGACTACCTTGTTCTGGAGGCTGATGAATACGATAGGTCTCTTCTTCAAATTGAACCCAACATTGCCGTTATTTCTTCGATGGACGAAGATCATCTGGACATATATGCTGACAAAAACGATATCAAGAATACTTTCATTGAGTTTAGCAAAAAGATAGATGATGGTGGAGTTCTTATTTATAATTCTACCATTGGTCCATTTGACCTAAGTAACATTAAAAAACTGAGTTACAGCGGTGGTAACCCAGCATCCATTCATGCATCAAACATAAGAATTACAGAAGGTGTGTATATTATAGATATTGATGCTAATGGAACTCCAATAAAAAATATTAGTATCCAAATTCCTGGATTACATAATATTGAAAATACACTAGCAGCAGTAGCAATAGGTTTAGAGCTAGGATTAACTCCCGATGAAATTAAAAGTGGTATTGAAACTTTCCAGGGAGTTGAACGAAGAATGGATTACAGGATTAAAAATGATAGGGTCATTTATATTGATGACTATGCACATCATCCTGAAGAAATAAAAGTCACAGTTGATACAATCAAAGAATTGTATCCAAACAAAAAAATAACAGGTATTTTTCAGCCTCATCTTTATAGCAGAACTCGTGA
>CALCGQ010000124.1 GCA_937901015.1 uncultured Bacteroidota bacterium
ATTGAATTTGTTGGAATGGCTGTGCTTCTTACGGGTGCTGTAATAATTTCAGTAACAAGTTCATCAGCAATTGATGGAATATTTATACCAGGAGTTCAATATGTATTAATTTCAGGATTCTTGTTTAGCATTGCCAGTGTTATAGCTAAAAAACAAATAAAATATGTTGATGCATCCATTTTGGCGTTATCAAGGATATTATTGCTATTTTTATTTTCATTAGGGTCATTGCTTTATCTAAATCTGGATTATGTAATCCCTGAGACAGCTTTTTATAATATTGCGATAGGATCAGTATTAGGACCATTTTTAACAGCCACACTTGGCTATATGTCCTTGAAATATATTGAAGTTTCGAAGGCAGCAATGGTAAGAAGTGTCAGAAGTTTATTTGTACTCGTTGGAGCCTATGTTTATTTTGGAAGCCTACCAGGAAATTGGCAAATCATCGGAGGACTATTCACAATACTTGGTGTTATACTAATATCAACCGGTAAGCTTAAACTAAAAAGACCTCCCGCAAAATAAATTTTTAACATTTTTTTGTATTAAATTATTGATTATCTGAAACATAAATTTTTATTAGGTAATTTATTACCTAATTGGCTCATTTATATCAAAAAAAGAAATATTTTTGATATTCGTTTTTTGAAAAAATTAACATAATTTTAACAGGAAATATTTCAAATAAAAATATCAGCTATTTGATAATCTTTACGCCATGATAATAAACAATATTGTTCGCAATAACTCTTTGTTTTACAAAGGGTTTCTTATTAGTGGATTCCTTTCTCTTTTCATGTTATTTACTAACATCTCTTTTGCACAAACGGCAGAAGATGAGAAGAATTTTCAAGTTTGTAAGGCATGTCACACCATAGGTGGTGGCAAATTGGTTGGACCCGATCTTGCAGGAATTAATGAAAGAAGGGAAGAAGCTTGGTTAATTAAATTCATTCAAAACTCACAAGAAATGGTTAAGTCGGGCGACGAACTTGCTGTGAAAGTTTTTAATGATAATCTTAAAATTCCAATGCCTAATAATGACTTGACTGATGATCAGGTTAGAGGTGTTTTACTTTATATAGCTTCAGGTGGCAAACTTGCCGAGGGTGAAGTTAGTACAATTGCTGAAAAGGAAGATGCTTCGATCGCTGATAATCAAGCTGCAGAAGAGTCAACTAAGTTAATCGCAGAAATGAAACGTGATGGTCAACGTAATATGAGTTATGTTTTTATTATCATGTTGATATTAATGGGTGTTAGCCTTGCTGATCTTGCTATAATTAAAATTGTTAAAGCTAAATGGATACACTACATTATTATATTGACAGGATTAGCAATTGTAAGTGAAATTATCTTCGTTGAAGCCACCAGCTTAGGAAGACAACAATATTATCAACCTGATCAACCAATATGGTTCTCTCATGAAGTTCATGCTGGTCAAAATCAAATAGATTGCAAATACTGTCACTTTACAGCTGATAAGAGTATGCATGCAGGTATTCCACCAGTTGCTACTTGTTTAAACTGTCATAATCAGGTGAAAGAAGGCAAGAAAACAGGAACTGAAGAGATTGCAAAGATATTTGCAGCCGTTGAAAATAATAAACCTATTGAATGGGTAAAGGTATATAACCTTCCCGACCACGTCTATTTTAATCATGCTCAACATGTTAATGTTGGTAATCTTGACTGTGCTAGTTGTCATGGTGAAGTTGAGAAAATGGACCAAATCATCCAAATACCAGATCTCAGCATGGGATGGTGTATTGAATGCCATAGAACTGAATCAGTGCAGTTTGCTACTAATAAGTTCTATGATCAATACAAAGATCTTCACCAAAAAATCAAAGATGGTGAAATGCCCAATGTTACCGTTCAAGATATTGGCGGTGATGAATGTGCTAAGTGTCATTATTAATAATTGAATTATAACTCCATTTAATATATACCATGGATAGTTTATATTGGCAAAGTCTAGAAAACCATAAGGAA
>CALCGQ010000125.1 GCA_937901015.1 uncultured Bacteroidota bacterium
TGGTTGATACAACATTATCAATGGTGTCGATAAAATCTTCACAATATAAATTTGAGGTTGTTTCTGTAAGAATTACGGTATTACTATTTCCCGATAATTCACATAACAATGTATTCAATTCTTCGTCAGGCCTATTCTGCCCAGCAATAATCATTACTTTTTTTGAGGAATTGAATGTTTCAATGATATCGTTTATTGTGGAAGTATCTGTAGGTTTAGGAAGGTCAAGGTTATTTGAAAACTTTCCTGATACTATTTCATCAGTTGTACCGTAGATTGGTTCCGCAAAAGGGATATTTATATGAACAGGTCCGGGTTCAGGAAGTAAACATGCGTTTAGAGCCTTGTTGATAATTTCCTCGGTATTGTTGAATTGCTCTTTTGCATCAATATTCTCCGATAATTGATAGCTTGATTTAACGAAGTTGCTAAATACATCTTTCTGTCTGATGGTTTGACCATCACCAATATCCACAAGCATCTCAGGTCGGTCTGCAGTAATAATGAGTAATGGGACATGCTGATAATATGCCTCAGAGATAGCTGATGCATAGTTTAATACGGCACTTCCTGAAGTACATGCAATTGCAACAGGTTTTCCTGTTTTTAATGCCAGCCCGAGAGCAAAAAAAGCAGCACTACGTTCATCAATAATACTGAAAGCCTTAACTTCCGATCTGTTTGCGAAACTCAGTATTATTGGTGCATTTCTGGATCCAGGTGATATAACAATGTTTGAAATACCACTTTTGATTGCCAAATCTGCCAATAGGCTAATATTTTTCTTATCGGATGTCATTGTGCAAATTTCTATAAATTTTCCACAATCGACAATAAAGTATTGGATTTGTGAACTGTTTCTTGATATTCATCTTCAGGAACGGAAGATGCAGTTAATCCACCTCCAACATATAAATTGATTGTGTTATTAGCCATTTCTGCACAGCGCAGGTTAACAAATAACTCTGAAGTTTTTGTATTGATTTGATTATTATCGTCAAGATTCCAAGGACCCAGAAACCCACTATAATATCTACGTTGATGTTGTTCTGCTTTTTGAATTAATAGAAAAGCTTCAGCTTTTGGAAGTCCACAAACCGCTGGTGTGGGGTGCAGCCCTGCGATGAATTTACCTTCGTTGTTCTTTAGTGATAAGGTAGGGATCTTGAATATGCTTTGCAAATGGGCAATATTACCTGCGTTAGCAGTAATAGGACCTGATAAACTATATCCTTTAATCCCAAGTTCTGATAGTAGTGATTCAATGAACAAAGAGACCATGTATTGTTCTTCTTTTTCTTTAATTGTCCATTTTGGGTTTGGATTTTGTTCATCAATAGCCTTTGTACCTGCAAGAGCATCAGTATGAACATAATCGCCAATTACCTTGTATAGTGTTTCTGGAGATGCTCCAAACCATATTCCTTCTCCTGGGATATGAAATAAATTTATAAATGCATCCTTATATTTATTTCTCATCAAGGAAATTAGTGAGCTGATCTTTATCTCACGGTCAATATGTTTTTTAATAACCCTTGAAAGCACAACTTTTTGAAGCTCATTATCAATTAACTTATTAACCAGATAGTTTGCTCTTTCTAAATAATCCTCCTTTGAAATACTGATATTATCAATTGTACTTTTAGATGGTTTTTCAGGTATTGATGACAAGAAATCATTTAGGTCGCTCAGATTGTCATCTTCATTTATTAAAAAATCAGGCTTAATTATTTTTGATATACCCGTTCTCGCACTTTCAAAGGTAGAAACAACAAAACCTGATTTTTCTTCAATGTCAAGGATGTCAATTTCAGATACGACACTGCTTTTTTGAACAACTAACGTGAATTTAGTTTTGTTTGGAAGGCTATATATTGCAAAAGGCAATCCTTTACTAAGCACCGTATCTGGTATGTCAAGTAAGTTTATCATTGTCTTTTAACAATAACATTGGTTATTCTACAAGTTGATAATAGCTTATCGTTTTTATCTTTAATATTAACATTCCATACATGCGTATAAGCACCTTCATGAATAATTGTGGCCGTAGCTATTACTGTACCTTTTCCAGTACTCCCCACATGATTTGCACTAACTTGTGCACCTCTAACTGCTGTTTTTTTTAGATCCACAATTAATGCTGATCCAAGTCCTGCTACTGTTTCTGCAAGAGCAAGGTTTGCTCCTCCATGAACAATTCCGTCGGGTTGTAATGTGGTTTCATTAACTGGCATTTTAGCAACGACCTTGCCTTTATGTAGTTCAGTATATTCTATATTAAGGTGCCCCATTAACGTACCCTTATTTAGGGCATTTGCTTTCTCAAGAGAGAAGTTCAGGTTTTCCATTCATCATATTTTGTGATAGTCAAAAATAATACAAACTATTATAAATGCCAGTTAATTATTATTTGAGTTGATTTAGTGGGTTGTCGGTAGTATTAATTGAACCTTCAGATAATAGTTTTTTAGTTCCCCCAACTTTCCCTATCAAGACTTCTATACTGAATAGCTTCGGCAATATGATCATTTCTAATTGTTTTAGCATTATCCAGATCTGCGATTGTTCTGGCTACTTTTTTGATTCTATTAAATGCTCTAGCAGATAAGTTAAGTTTTTCCATTGCCATTTTTAGTAATGCTAACCCATCTGGTTGTAATTCACAGTATGAGTCAATGTCTCGGGAGGACATCTGTGCATTGGAAAAAACTCTCGTGTTTTCTTTGAATCTCTGTTCCTGTATCTTATTTGCTAAGATTACTCTTTTTCTAACGGTGTTACTGCTCTCACCTTTGGGTGTCATAGCTAGGTCTTTGAATGGAACAGGTGTTACTTCAATATGTAAATCTATTCTATCAAGAAGAGGTCCTGATATTTTATTTAGATAAGTTTTTACCAGTCCAGGAGAACAAACGCACTCACGTTCAGGGTCATTATAATATCCACATGGACAAGGGTTCATTGCTGCAACTAGCATAAAGCTGGCAGGGTAATCAACGGTAACTCTGGCCCTTGAGATTGTTACTATTCGGTCTTCCATGGGTTGTCTCATTACCTCCAAAACTGTCCTTTTAAACTCTGGTAATTCATCAAGAAAAAGAACTCCATTTTGTGCCAGTGATATTTCTCCTGGTTGTGGAAATGTACCACCTCCAACGAGTCCAGCATCACTAATTGTATGGTGTGGAGAACGGTAAGGGCGAGATGCGACCAAAGATGAATCATCAGGTAATATACCAGCTACCGAATGAATTTTTGTGGTTTCCAATGCCTCCTCAATGGAAAAAGGGGGGAGTATTGAGGGTAGTCTTTTTGCCAGCATTGTTTTGCCTGATCCTGGTGGTCCAATCATAATTATATTATGACCTCCGGCAGCAGCTATCTCAAGTGCTCGCTTAATGTTTTCTTGTCCTTTGACCTCAGAAAAATCGAATGGATAATCGTGTTTACCAACTAACATTTCCGCTGCATCTAACTTTACCAAACCATCTTCACTTTTATTGGAAAGCATCGATATTACTTCATTAATATGATGAAAACCATAAACATCAATGCCATCAACAATTGCAGCTTCCATTACATTCTCCTTGGGAACTACTATATTTTTGAATCCTTCCTCTTTTGCTTTGAGAGCCATTGGCAATGCTCCTTTTACAGGTTTAATTGTACCATCAAGTGATAATTCGCCCATCATAACAAACTCATCAAGTCTATCTTCATCAATCTGATTTGAAGCTGCAAGTATCGCTATTGCAATGGGTAGGTCGTATGCGGATCCCTCTTTCTTAATATCAGCAGGTGCCATGTTTATTACAATCCGTCGTCGTGGAAATTTGAAACCAATATTGTTTAATACAGCAACCAAGCGGTGATGACTTTCCTTAACAGCATTGTCTGGCAGTCCAACAAGATAAAACTTCTTACCCTGACTAATATTAACTTCTATGGTAATTATTATGGCATCAATGCCATGGATGGCACTTCCTGTTGTTTTGACTAGCATGGGTTATTAGATTAGAATACAAATATAACTAAATCAATCTAATCTACACAATGTTAGGTTGTAAAGGCAATTTTTAAAAGTTAGTTGGAGCTATGGCTTATACCCTGATCGATTAAAGATTTCCTGAGAATCCTTATTGTCGATTAGAGATTGCAAGCTGGTATCAGGATAGCGGTCCATGTATCTTCTAACTATCTGCCATCCCAGCCAACTACCTAATCTTGGAGGTGATTCTTTTGAAAATCCACTGGTAAATGGTGCATCCTTAATGAGATTACTTTGGATTTTGTAATCAGCAGAATAGAATAGCTTATTATCAACTAAAAATCCCCATACATTAGTTTTGTTGTTTTCAATCCAATGCATTTGATTACTTGTATATCCAATTTTTATGCTGTCGGAAACATTTGGTAATACAGCATCAAGATAATACAATAGTTTACCGCTGCTTACCATTCGGTCGATTAGTGTTTTTTGTTTATGATGCGGATCCAGTTCCGTATTGTAGATTTCTTTCATTACATCCACAGAAATATTATCTGATGTCATTCTTCGTATAATATAATACGGTAAACCGAGACTACGGTATGGTTCATAGTCCTCTCCAAGATAAACATCAAGTGCAATTATTATGATTGAGTCATCAATAATTATCGGCTTTTCATGATATAGATTACTTATGTATGAATAAACCGCTGGGGTATTGTATTTTGGGAAAAAGTACTCGTATCTGCTCATGGCATCACTTAATTCAATCTCAAGATCACCTAGATTGGGGTATATTTCAATAACTTTTTTTGAAATTGATATTAGATGCGTATCAGTAACAAACTCATAAAGAGGCTGTAATTTTGTAGGGTTTGAAATGTCGGTTCCTAGGAAAAGTGTGAACTCATCATGGATTTTCTCAACTCCCTCAATGAAATCTAATGTGTCAATTTGAAATAGTTTTTTTCCATATCTATGAATCTTTACATTAGTTTCCTTGAGTTTTGATTCATCTATTTTAGGCCCTACTGTGGAAGTGTTGTCACAAGATGAAATAAAAAGAACTGATATTATCAGAATAATAGAAATATATATTTGTTTGTTCATAGCCAAAAAAAATGTCAGCACAAAAGTACTGACATTTTATAAATCATTTTAGTTTGTAATAAACTATCTAGAATATCTTCCAGCCAAGGGTTACTGTAAATAAGTTTGATTTGGTTGAAATTGTTTGTCCATCAATTTTAATATCATTTTTCATAAGTTCATTTAGGCCACCCATATATTTAACATCAACTGCAAACATAAGGACATCAACACCAGCACCAACTTGATATTGCCAGATCATATCTTTCCAATCTGCGTTTTCAATTGGATCAGCGATATTTCTCATTTCGATCTCTTTATTTGTGACAATATTTGCGGCTACACCACCAAATAATCTAATATTTACAACTTTAAGATCAATAATCCTCCATCCTAGACTTACTGGAATTTGAATTGTTTTGTAGGTCATTTTAACCTCTTTGTTTTCGAGGGGATCATCAAAGCTTTCGGTCCAAACACCACCCTGGGTTAACCAATTAACCTCGGGTTGAACATATATTTTTTCACCGAATCTTGCAAAAGCTCCAAACATGAAATTGCTTTTCATATCTGATGTTACATCACTTAAGTTTGTTGTGAGTTTCGATGAGGTATATCCAATTTGTGGTCCAAAATGGAACTGTGCCTGCATGGTTGATACAAATATTATTGCGGAGAGTACTAGAATTATTTTCTTCATATTATAGGTTTTTGTAATGATTATTTTAAATCAAAAGTAGCAAAAAAAACTTCTAGTTACATTACATGATCTGATTATTTATATTTGTGTAATTATTGAATTAATTAAAAGTAGTTAATGCGTTTGACTAAAAGCAATAACATGTGGTGAAATAAACAATTACTATCTTTTAATGAAACACACTTATTATCATGAAATTAAAATGGATACTATTATATATTATTATTGTAGCTTCGATAACAATAAATGCTCAAAATAAGCCTTTTCAGTTTGGGTTTAATGCAGGTTTAAATCTAGGATGGTTTAGCTCTTCCAATGATGATTACAAAGGTGAAGGAGCCGATTTTGGAGGCTCATGGGGTTTCGCTGCTGATTTCTTTATACTTGAAAACTATAGCTTCACAACAGGTGTTGAATTGTTGTATTTGAATGGGACTATGAGCTACCCTGCTTTGCATAATTTTGATAATCTGTCTTTTCCAACACAAGGAGTTCTCTCTAGAGAGTTTAAGACTAAGTACATTAAAGTTCCATTAATATTTACTATGAAGACCAATGAAATAGGGAAGTTGAGGTATTATGGGCAAATTGGGTTTGGATTCTCAGTGTTATATTCTGCCAAAGCTAAGGATGAATTTACGTCGGATGATGGTATCACAGATTCAAATAGTGGTAATATTTATGATGAGATTTATCCAACCCGTGAATCCATAATACTTGGTGCAGGTGTGGAAATACCTATTCATAAATCAACATATGCAAGAGTAGGAATAATGTTCGATAATGCTTTTGTAAATGTATTAAAAGGTAATAATAGCATTGATCCTTCGTTAAAAAATAATGGACGAAATAGCTTTATGGAATTGAAAGCAACATT
>CALCGQ010000126.1 GCA_937901015.1 uncultured Bacteroidota bacterium
TTGAGATGCAGAATTGCTATCGCCAAAAAACTTTACATAACCTCCAAGTGGAATTGCACATATTTTCCATCTGGTTCCATCTTTATCATTAAAACCAAATAATTCTTTACCAAATCCAATGGCCTTTTCAATATCACGTGAACCTACAGCTTCCAACGTAGCATCTTCCACTTGCATTAAATCGCTTGCAAACTTATTGGCAATTTTACCAAGTCCAAGAATTCCCCATCTAATCTTTTTTGACATCTTACTTATTTAATAATTTTGAAAATGGTCATGCGATTATTATTCATTACCTTGAATAAATAGACACCACTTTCGTAATCACTCATGTCAAAATTATAATTTTCTTCAGATATTCTAAGATCAGATATTAAATGACCTGTTAGAGTGTAAACAAGTAGCTGATTATCACCCGATGGTAGTTCCAATTTTAATATGCTTGTAACTGGGTTTGGATAGTATGAAACATCCAGTTCATTATTTGTATATATTGAAGATGCTTTACAAGTTCCAATTTTGTATGAGTCTTTATTTTGCGAATTATTATGCTCACCCTGACCTGGAAAAGAGTAGGTATAATAGAAATATATCATTTCGCCTTCGCTTGCTGAAATCTGATAAGGAACATTGGGAGATACATGATAGCCAGGCAGATTATTTGAATTTGTACCATAATATAATATACATGTTGGATTACCAACACCGTTTTGTGATGGGATAAATGTTAGTGTTGGATTATTTTTAGCCGGTGAAAACTCATAACTAAATTCACCATTATGGGCAGTACCTGAACACGGAGGGGCAGGGTTGATAATGATGTTAACATTTTGTGATGTGGAGGAAAGTCCACCATTATCATGTGCAATAGCGCTAAGAGTGTATTCCCCAACTTCTGACGACCAGTTTAGTGCGTAAGGAGCTTCAGTTACGGTCCCAATTATTTCATTATCCACAAGGAAATCAACCTTTTCAACATATCCAATAAGGTCAGATGCAGAAGCTGATATCAAGATTACATCATCTTCGATAAACTCGGAATTATTTACAGGATAATTAATGGATACTACAGGAGCAATATTAGTGCTGGTACTTGAAATAACATAAAGTTCATCTTTATCAGAATAACTTCCATTATCAACATCCAATCTTAGTAGATAAACACCCTCTACAATGGAAGAAACTGTTGGTTGTGATGAATTGATATCTGAAAAAGTAAGCGTAGAAGGTCCGTAAATTTGTGTCCATTGATATGTTAATTCAATTCCTTCAGGATCATAGCTATTTGTACCATCAAGAACAGCATTGGTTTCAGGTATTACGACAAGAATATTTTCACCTGCGTCAGCAATTGGCTGAGCATAATCAAGTATCGACTCATATGTGAAAGTTAGATTACCGATATTTAATTCTCCACTATCAAAATACAGTCTCAATAATTGCTCCCCACCTTTAAGGGGTATATTATTCACAGTGCTGGTTTTCCAATTATCCCAATCGCCTGAATAGTTTACGGTAATCCCAGATTTAACTGTCTGTCCATCTGACTCAATATTAAAAGGGCCACCACCACTAGTGTTACCACAAGCATATCTAAAACTAAGTGAATAGTAACCAGGATCTTGAACATTAACTGTATATTCCAACCATTCACCAGAAGCTATCCATCCAACAATATTTCCTTCTGAGGCATCTGTTGAAGCATCAACATATTCATTGGTTCTAAAATCTCCTTCATTGTTTGGAGATACGTCATTATAAGATATTCCTTGTCCTATGCCTCCTTCAAATTTATCATAATTTCCAGCTTGTATGGTTCCAGGTATATTGGCTGGATCACCAATAAATGGTAATTGATCACCTACTATCACTGATGTTATGTTGCTTACATTAAAATTGTCTCCATCGTGTATTTTAGCATAAAAGTCATGAATGCCAACATATAAATTCTGAGCCTTCTGAATAGTAGGTTGCTGATTAACTTCTCCAATCATGACTTCCCCATCAAAAAACTCAACTTTAGAGGCAACTCCTCCAGATACTTGCACGGTAAGTTCCACACTTCCTCCAGCATATGCTTCCTGAAAACTGGATGATATAACACCGGATAATGATATATCCTTACTTGTAGCCATACTTCTAGGAGGAACCTCTAATATGTAATTATCAGAAAATGTAATATTTACAGTTTCATCTTTGTAGTTATGGGCTGTATAAATGATTTCACCATTGTTATTAAATGCAGTAGCAAGTGGATTGTCAGAGGTTATTGTTGCATCAACATTTCCCAATACATTCATTGAATGCAGCCAATGGTATGTTTGAGCATCTGAAACACCAAATTTCAGAGACCTGTCAGGGTATGAGTCATATAGATCAATTGCCTTTTGAGGATCTATGAATGCTAAGTATTGCCACATTACATCATGCCATAAATTATCGTTGGGTTCATTTTGTAATATCCCGGTATTTTGTTCTATTTCATTCCATAGTTGGTTAGCATAATCTAGGTTATGTCCAAGATAAAGTGAACCACCATGTATGGGATACATTTCAATACCGTATGATGCTGCTATGTCGGTTGTCCAGAAGGTTCCATTATCATAACTATTACCCCATACTCTTGAAACTAGGTTATATTGTTGTGAGACTCCGAAATTTCTGTTGTACATATCGAACCAATATTCCTCAACTGCAGATTGTTCGGTAGTATATAGGTAGATTCCAAGATCACGAATTTCATCATTACCCGTTATTGCTCCCCAGTGAATCAATGATGAGTTAAACTGCATACTTTCAGATGTTGATTCCTGATCGTTTCCTTGAGGGAAAGTTGCAAATCCGTTTGCCCAACAATGACCCGCAAAAGGGCTAAAATTTCTTAGAAAGGGAAACATTTCATCATTACGATTAGGGTTTGCCGCATCTCGGATAAGCAGGTCAATCATGCCTCCCCATTGACTTGACCATCCTGGTTCAAACTGTTCTACAAAAGAAGCAGCATGTATAAAATATCCCCAATGAAAATGATGGTCGTTTAGATTACCATCCTGTCCATGTCCTGCTGGATAACCTATCATTGAAGACCATGTATCATTATAATAGAATATAAATGCAACTTCACCACTGCTGGCCTTTAGCCAATCTTCAAGGCGTTCTTTTATGGTAGCTAGCATACTATCCCGTGCACCAAAGTTTCCAGTCAAATCAGCAATTCGAGCAGTTTGGATTAACCTGTTCATCATTTGCCCTTCATTATATGAATCAGTCCAGGTACTTAATCCATCATTTTTTAATAATTCTATTTTATTATTTAATTTCTGAGGACTAAATCCATCACTATAATTATCTAGGTAAGGTAGTGTTGGTAGAATTCCTGAGAAAGTATTTTCAACGCTGAATGTGTTGCCATCCAATGTCTTTAATTCACCTCTAACAGTAGAATATGAATATTGATTGGGTATTGGAGAATCATTGCTTAAGTTTGCCCATTGATGAGGTAATAAACCCAATAACATGTTACTTTCAGTACCTTCTTTAACATCCGTTTCTACTATGAAATCAGTTCTTACAATAGATGTGGTTTCATCATAATTCCAATTTGATGTTGTGTTTACTGGGAAAACGTAAGCATACTTACTATACTCATCTGCCACTTGGTCAATATTTGTCGCATCCAAAGGAATAAATGCCAGCGACCAATAATTATTACCATTGAGATCCGAAGTGTAAGTATTGGAGTTTTGTATCCAGTTGCTGCCTGTTGGAGCATATACTACAAAATCAGCACCATAACGAATATCTCTTATTATTAACTTTTCGTCTGATATTGTAACATTACCCGATTCTACTGTAATACGTGCTTCATCGTCAGAACCTTTTGTGAAGTATAGAAAAGGCATTCCTATACCCGATGTTGCCTGAAAATGATGTGTTGCATCACTCCAGTCCATGGTTACAGTCCAATCAGAAAATTCAGATACTTTTGCAGAACTTGCAGATAACCCGCTAACACCAACAATAACAGGAGTTATATCGTCAATTACACCCCATGGAATATATGTTGCGACTAATCCGCTGGTAACTGTTTTCAGTGTAAATGGATAATTGAATAAATTGTCGGAATGATTATTCTTAATCTTAGCTGACCACCAGTCATTTGTTGGAGCAGGTTTTGTTGCAGCAACTCCTGTGGTAAAGGGTGTGCCTGAGGGATATGTGTTTCTCCCTGCGGCATCAACACCGGGGAATGTAGTAGTATAGCTTCCGTCGCCTACTTCAATAAATTGCCCAAATGAATAATTGGCAGATTGAAGAATGATGAGAAGAGTTAGAATACTTATTGCACAAAGATTTTTTGGTAGAACGATATTCATTTCCTGTATTTTTTATAAACATAATTTTTAGAAAGTCAAATATCTAAACTAATTGTCAGTGTAGCTAATAACTCGTCCCATAATAAATACATCATTAGCAAAGATTACTACATCATTATTACATCATTGTTTGGAAATTGGGTGTGGGATTGAATGGTTAAATTGCATTATGGTTAATGATTTATTGTTAAGGTCAATTAAGTATAATTAACCATAAAATGCGATTTTATTAGTCAAAATAGTCAGAAAAGGCATCACAGTTCTCAAAGTATTTTCTAGGTGTGGTTCCCGACATAGTTTTGAAGTCTTTTATCATATGTGCTTGATCGTAATACCCACATTTATATGCAAGGTTTGTAAGACTTTGGTTAGTATCTTTCGACTTTTCCCAAATCACATTCTGGAAACGGATAATCTTCAAAAACTGTTTTGGTGATGCTCCAATGATATCTGTAAATGTTCGTTCAAACTGTTTACGACTTAAACAAGTTTCAGAAGCTAAGGCATCTATATCTAATATCCCCTTAGTTTCATTGATTCTATTAATAGCACAGCTGATTCTATCATATTGATATTTCTTTTCATTATTAAGGATATTTGATAATAAAAAGTTTTCAGCTATTGATATTTGATCTTGAAATGTAATTGCGGATGATAATTCATCTTCAAATTTATTCACTCGATCCTTCAATATATACCTTAAGGGAACGCTTTGGTTGAATATCTCTTTCATTGGTAGATCAAGAAAGATTGACAATCCGTGTGGATGAAAGTAAATTGAGAAAAGGGAGAGGTTTCCACTTACTTTTAAATCATGAAAATCAACCATCTGGCCTGTGACTGTGGTATTATCAGTTATTGGCTTTTTATTATCTGATGATACTGGTTTATCGTTCATGTAAAATATGAGTTCAAATAATCCGCTAGGAACAATGCGTTGAATATGCTCATGTCCATTGGGTAAAGAACTTTCTAATTTCCAATAGTATTTCACATATTGAGAAAGAAATGCCGATGGTTTGGAAATATTGTAATTCATTATAGAGTATTGTACAGCAAAGTTAAAAAGCAACTCTGAATAAAATCAGAGTTGCTATATTTTTATTATTCACCATAAAGACCGATCTTATTACCTTCAGAATCAATAATTAATGCAAAATAATCTCTTCCTTCAGCTTCTATTTTAGTTTTAGCTTGAATTACTTGTCCACCAATTAGTTCAACAGTTTTAAGTGCATCATCTAATTTTTTATCGGTATTAAAACTTACTAGAAGACCGTTTTGCGAAGGTTTGAAATTAGGAGCCATTGAAATTGCTCCTTCACCTGTTGAAAAACAAGCCATTTTCTCATTACCACAATTAACCATATTAAAATCTATGTTAAGAGTCTTAGTGTAAAAGTCTATTGCTCTTTCAAAATCAACTGCTGGGATTTCTACCCAGGAAATTAGTTTTTCCATTTTCTTAGTTTTTTGTTTAATTACAATCACGGGGCAAAAATACCGTCAACCAAATTCTAATAATTGTAAAAATGCGACATCTTTTGAGATTCGTTATGAGGTTATGAGGAATACTTTAGAGATAATTGTATGAAGCTAAATTATCATGGATTAACTTTCTGAAAGGTTAAAGTGTGTATAATTAAGCTAGTTATTAAAGTTCATTAAACTAATTTCATAGGATAAGTAATTATAATCCTCTGGATGTTTCTTCAATGCCATGTCGAGAATTGTTTCAGCTTTTTCACAATTATTACCATTTGCAATGCAATTTTGAACGTAGGCCATTACCAATAAGTCCATTGCTTCTTTATTATCCGGAAATACTCTATTTGCATTATGAAATTCTACAATGGCAAGTTCATAATCACCACTTTTTAGAAAATGTTTGCCATAACTCATTGCAAATTCATATGCATGTGTTTTTTCAGCAAGTTCTTTTTGTTGTTTTTCATGTATGGTATGCTCTGCGTTTAAAGATGTAATCCAAGGTTTATAATTAATTAAAATAACTGTGGTTATGATAAATATAGAAATAATAATAATTACACTGGTAATCTTATTATTTACTGCTCTTCTGCTAATCCGATGGAGTATTTCTTGCCTGTCTTTATTTGATGATCTATCCGTATGTGTTCTCCCGCTTATGTTAGGTCCATCAACCGAATATCTATAATTTGTATCACCAACTTGCCTGCGTTTTTTGGAAAATGGACGTCTGGGCATTTGAGTATAAATCCATCTTTGCATTCCCAGCCCCATGTAGCCCATGATACTTGTTTTTTGAGATGTAAAGTTATGAATTATAAACCTTATTTCTGTTTATTTTTTTACTTTTTAAACTAATCAGAACTGAAGTTACACTTTATAATTCGCTTGTGTTTTGGTATCGTGATTAGTCCATAGGCATCACGCCAGTGCACTATGAGTATGTTCTGTTTAAACAGGAATATATATTATCATGAAAGATGCAAGAATATTAGAATTGAAAATAATATTCCTGTCTTTTTCAAAACACTATTTTACGTTTGTGAGAATAGAAGGATAATAGAAATATGTGGCTTCTGTTGGAACTATTATGGTTTGATCTCTCTGATTTTAAATCCAGTAACTGATTCATATGATGTGTTAAACAAAACTTGTTCATCAATGTCAAGATTGAATTCAATGTCATAATATTTTTGATCAATATATACTCTTTGTTTGGGATTATCCATGGAATAGTTTTCTCCTCTTATTCCTATTGGATAGTATGTATTCTTATCAATATAATAGTAGGTGTCCGAAATACTACCCTCACTATTCTCGAGTTCAGTTGCAAAACCAGGCATAGTCATTTTATTCTCCAATCTAACTATAACTTGATAACAATCCTTTCCGTCAATAATTGTGTCAAATAGTTTGTCAATTGTATATGAGTCTGAATTATCCAACATATATCTGAGCTCGAACTGCATTCCATAAAGTGTATTATGGCTCCAAAAATGTTTTCTTAGGAATTCCGGATATTTAATTAGATCATAAATAATTGCGGCACTGTCTTTATTGTTTTTACGAATCAACTTATTTCCATCGTAAATGTCTTCATAAATTACATTATTCTTGTCATTCACATACATATACCAGTGTCCCTTTACACCAACTATGGAATCGGTAACCAGTCTGCTGAAATACATTTCTCGATAACGGAAGATTGTGTCATTAATATTTCGAGGATTTGATCTCGACATATCCTGTTTGTAGTAAATAGTTTCGATACTATCTATTGTGACTATTGTCTTCTGTAATATATCTATGGCAGTCTCTTTTTTAGTGCATGAAATAATTCCTAAAAATACCATTGGCAGTATTATTCTTAATTTCATGTATCAAGTATATTATTAAAACCATTATTCTACCAATTCAAAATCCCCTGGTCTCCAAGTCTTGTCAAACCAAGGTTCTAAAGGACCGTAAAGCCTAAAAATGGTATTCCATCCTTTACCTGGTACTGTTTGTATCCAATTATTTTCCATTCCAGCAGGAGCTACAGGACCTACATAAATGTCATAAGAACCATCTTCATTTTGCACCAAACCTTTTTTATTGCTATCAATACCAGGAAATTGTTCATCGGTTTGAAGCATCGATCGTGTTTGATTATCATAAATAGTAAAAGACCAAAAGTCCAACATCGGTGCGTTTGCTGGTATATTAACTTTATAGGTTTTACTGCCGTCAAAGGTGCTGCCTTCCTTATCGGAATAGGCGATTGCATATTGTGACCCTTTCCCTATTAATTTAAGCGACATTGCCGGAGTGATTCCTGTGGCGTAAAAATGGAATGCTGCTCTTGCATCGATGAGTCTGGTTCCTTCGTGTTCGAATGTGTAATTTCTATAGGCTAGAGGATTTATCCATTGACTATTTTCGAAGAGATACATATAGTCATTTCTTGGTTTGGACATTTGCGTACGCACAATAGCAGCACCAATTTTTGCGGCCTCCTCCAGTATCTTTTGCATGCGCTCATCTGGCTTAAACTCCTTACCTTTTTGTATGCCAATGGCAGCTAAGCTTCCTAGGATTTCGGGATTCTCACCAAAGGATGGTTCGGATTGAATAACAGCATTCATTTCATTAAAAATATGGGCATCCATTCGATGGATGGTATTGTTGATTTTACCAGACATATTCACAAAGTTCATAGCCGGTGGATTGTTTTTCTGCGATAGAGGGTATATTTTAAAAGTTGCCTTGGTAGCATCAACTGCAGGTTTTGGGTCTCCATCCTGCTGAAATCCTCTCCAAATAACCCAATGTCCATGTGTATTTGTTCTGGCAACATGATAACCATCAGGGATTTCGCCTTCATATTTTGAAGGAACAATTAAAAACTTTCCACCTTGTGCTTTGTCTGGTCCTAAACGACCAAAATCAATCACATATTTAAACCAGTGGTCGTTAATAAAACCTAATACATCTGGTGGAGTTTCAATAACCATTGGTTCATCGCCAACTTCTAGCCAGGAAGCCATATAAACAGAGGTAGTGTTGGGTGTTAACCAAAAGGCCTTTGAGTCCATTAACTCCTCAAATAAAAGAGCGGTTTTATTTGCCGGACCAAACTCTACTATTCCTCTTTTCAGTGCTTCCATTGATGCAATTTGGATACCATTAACATATGCATTTACTGCATTCTGCAAATCAATATAATCATAAACTTTATCAGCTGTTTCAGGCAATGGTACTCCATCAAAGAAATTTAACTCACCTATTGTACTTGAATTTAAGGTGTTTGGAGTTGATATCCCCTCTGGAATTTCGGTGGTCATCTTCATCTTGCCCGGAGCAGTTGTTCCCGAATCAGATTCAGATTTTTCTTTAGTTGGAGATGTACAAGCAGCCATTGAAAAAATAATTGTAATGGCAAAAACGGATTTTATTTTTTTCATTCTGATTTATTTTATGCTTTATTGCAATTGGTTTTCACATATTTACTGGCACCAATTTTTAAAGTCAAAATTAGCTAACTCAAGACTTCTGTCAAAAGAATCCTATTAAGGTCAGTAAAAACGAAATAGAATTTTAGGCTTTAGATGACTTAAATATAAGCTTTTTTAGGGATCAATAAATTTTAAAGGCAAAGATAAAAAATATTTGTTATTTAGAATGGATTTAAATACTTTTATGTTTCTAACTATAACTGCTACTGATGGTTATTTTAATTCCGATGAGCTTAGTAGTGAAGGAATATTCTCCATCTCTTATATATACTTGTTACCTTGCAATAAGGTCTTTAATCCGCTGCTTAAATTAGGTTAACCTAAGAAACCTGATAGCTAGCAAACCTGACCACAAGGTCCATCCCATATAGAGAAAACGTTGTTTTAAACCGAAGTAACTAGTTAGAATTTCTGGGAAGAAGATTAAGAACCCAAGTAACATTATAAACAAACTCAATGCAGCTCCTACTCTTATCTTCAATTTGTATTCATGGCTTCTCCATAGTATGAGAGCAAAAAATGGAGAAAATACCAAAAGAGGGAATGGGATTCCTACTATTCCATGCAAAGGTAGGGGCATGGGGATTATTCCAGGGCCAGCGAGGAATGAAAAAAATAGAAGAAATAATACCGGAATTGTATTGATATTATGAGTCTTACAAACTTTATAAAGACCAATAACAAAGAATATATTTAAGATTGAGCTAAGAACTAGTCCTGTTGTAAATATGTATTGTGGCTTTGAGTTAAGGGCACCCAGTTCACTTACCATATCTGATAAATGATTATAGGGATTAGTCATAGCTCCACAAATTATGGTCGTTAACCAAAATATTATGGGACTAATAATTCCCAGATATAGCAATTGTTTATCTTTGATATACTATTGATTTAAAGTTATTATTACTTTGTTTTTATATTTATTATTTGGATTAATCGCTAAGTCGTAGAAATATCAATTTATAATAATCATAGAAAACATCATTTGTTGTCAATACAATTCTAGAGTTATCAGTTGTGGGAATTATATGGTTAACTCTATTATGACCAGGAAGTGGTATGTAATATTCACTCAGAACACTAAAATCCTCTGAGTCAAACACATATATGTAATCATACAAATCTGTTCCTGCATACAGCAAACTACCATCAGCGCTAAAAGAAGCAGTTTGTGCAGATGAAATTTGGTAACTTCCTAAAACTGCACCAAAAATATTGAGATCATATAGGAATGGATATGATACACCAATACTTCCATTCTTTATTCGTAAAAACTCATCTCTTATTGGATTCATTATAATTTTCTTTGTATAGCCCCCAAATGATGAACTTGCTTCATGGTAGAGAGAATCTGTATATAATGCGAACTTGTCAAATCTGTTTGAACTTACACTTGGTGTTCCTCCAACAACTATTCTATTATTGTTACGGTTTAAAGTGAGTGTGCTTTTTTCTTCAAGATCAATATTACCCATTTTTTTGGTTTTTGTTGTAATATTGAATGCGTAGATTTTCTCATTACAAATAACTGCTGCCATATTAGTTGAGTGCTCAACCTCAATGTCTTCAATTGATGGGAATGCGGCTTCGGCAATTGTAATAAAACTTTCGGTACTATTATCCCAGTATATAATTTCTCCCCCATCAAAACCAATATATAGCCTTTTATTTATTGGCTCATAATCTAAACTTGTTGCCCTTAAAAATGGTAAGTCAAGATACTGTGAAACTATTTCTTCAACAGGGTTTATTATAAGTAGTTTATACTCAGAAACAGCGTAAACTAACGAATTATCATCTGTATATTCCGTATCAACTATCTCGTAATCTAATATTATTGTTTTTGAAATTTTTGCTTTATAAGTATTTGAAATGGTATATTCATTTCTATCATCATAAGCAATACAGTGTATTTCATAATCACCGGCTTGTAGGGAATCAATTTCAATTTCTTTTGAATGGAAATAGCTACTATTAATTATATGAGTTGAATGATATTGCTGGTTTATGTATAGTTCTATATACTCAACATTTACATTGTCATTTCCTGAATATCTAATGGTCAACAATGATGTAGAAAGTATAGTTCCTAGATTATTATAATCTAGTATCTCAATTTCAGGCGGCGTGTTATAGGCTACTGAGAGCAAGTAAGGTATTTTGTGGATTCTATTATTTTCGTCAGTTAGTTCAATAACTAGGTTGTTTTCGGTTATTTCTATTATTGGTGTTACGAAGATAAAAGGAGGGCTGGTTTTAGTGCCAAGTGCTTTATCTTCATAATAAAGAGTAACCTTTTTAAAATCGTTGATGTCCATATATTCCCATCTTGGAAGAACCGTAATTTTAAGTTGTTCGCCAATAAAGTAGGTTGGTTCATCATCGATTCTACTAATTTGATATCGTAATTCGGGGTACTTTAACTCACTGATATTTATACTAACAGGTTTGCTTTCTGTCAACTGGCCAGACTTGTAAGCACGCACATTAAATGTAAAATATCCGGCCGTATCAATCTTGCAAAAGAATATACCGTTCTGCATACTTTGTGATTCTATTAGAGTTGAATTCACAAATAAACTAACTGAATCTGCATTTGCACCATGTACAGTATACCTTACCTGTATTGTATCCTGCTCAAATATTGGTCCGGAGTTAGGTAATACTTCAATATAAACATCGATGATATCTTTTTTACAAGATATGATAACAGTTATGGTTATCAGTAAATAAATAAACCAAATTAATTTCTTAATCATTATAATTACTTTAAGGGTAGGTTATATGGTATAGCTTATTTAAATAATAATATTTCTTATTTTTTCAATTTGTCTGAATATTTTCTCAATATCATTTCTTTTCAAGGTCCAACTATGAGGGTTGACAATTGCTAGGTAAGGAGTATCATTAAATTCTGGAATAAAGTCAATCTTGTATTCGTTCATTGAAATATTCATAAAAAGCTCGATTTCCAATGCCTTCAATAATTGATCTTGAATCCTTGATTGAGATAAAAGCCTTTTTACAGCAGAATCAACATTACCCTTTATTACAACTCTTGAATCAAAACGGTCGGAACCAGTTTTGCTAGTTTTTGTACTTGAGAATATATTTATTTTGTCAAGGGTACTTTTATTTCGAATATTTATTCTTGATTTAATATTTGAGGATAAAGGAATAAAGGCCCCACAATAAATTGTTGGTATCCCTATTTTTGCATATGGATCACTAAACCAAACGAAATAACTCTTGTTTCCTGAATTATTTGGAACATATATCATTCTTTTATATTTCTGGAAAGTACGGATTCCAGTTAATGGATACGGAATCTCCTTGTCTACAATTGATCTGTTTGTAGATTTTGCAAATTCTCTAAGTATTTCAATATTCGATTTTTCCACCATTTTTGGGGTTTTTCAAACTTTTCAAAGAGTTCTAATTGCTTACTCTATTATTAGGACTTTCGCTCTAGGAGTAAAAAGACAAAAAAAAGCAAACTTAGTATCATAAATATTATATTCACCGTTCTGGCGAATGGAGGTGCTCCTTCCGGCCATATCTGCCCTAATAAGACTACTATATTCAAGAAAATCAGAACTATTATTACTAATTTCTTTGACTTTGAATTTGTTTCCATTTAATTCTAACTTTTAACTATTTGATTATACTACTATCATTATTCAGCTTAATAAGGATGAATAGTTTAGTCCTTAACTTTGTGCTGTTTATATTTTGAGAATTTTATTTATGTTTTGAACTATTCTTAAGTTACTTAAGTAGCCTACGAAGT
The DNA here is from genome assembly GCA_937901015.1 of uncultured Bacteroidota bacterium. GTDB lineage: Bacteria > Bacteroidota > Bacteroidia > Bacteroidales > F082. Next base: position 13,152 of record CALCGQ010000126.1, read on the forward strand.
TAATAAATTCGTAAGTAGTAGATTATTTTTTCGTTACTTTTCTTTAATCATAGATTAAATAATATAGTAACCTAGCATATTTAGTTTTAGAGTTTATAGCATCAATAGTAACCTTAAATACCGTAGTATAGATATTTACTTATTATATGAGATTGTAAGTTGTTATGAATATGATCCAATAAAAAAAGTGGTTGAAAAATAAACCCCTTTTTAGACCTTTGTTTTAAGACTTCTAAATCATCACTTTAGCAAGTGTTATTTGAGCCCATCAGGACAGTTTTTGAACCAATTTATCGATGACCTTAAAATATTAATAAGGATATTTACTTGTGATTAATTTGTATGTGCTAACAATATTATAGTTGTTATGGACCCGTGCTGTTCGTTGATAGTTGATTATTTTCTAGATACAAAATAAATCCCTGCGAGATTATCTATGTTTCTCCATTTGTAATTGAGATAAGAGCTAACGGTTTGGGTGTGGTTTCGTGGGTGTTTTCGTTGTTCAAAATTATCAAGACAAAGACAGGGGAAATTGAATAATGCATTCAGTCAAGACACAATCCTGCTAATGAACAATACTTATTGTTATGTGTATCCAATAAAATACTCATGAAGATTATCTATGGTTAATAAATCGCTTAACGAAATAATCCCAAAATCACCTCCATATGAGCGATAAAATTTAATTTTTTTTTTGAGTTTATGCTGCTTTGGAAAAACTTAACAAAACTTAGGCTAGCGTATCTCTTTTATTTGGCGAAACTTGATGCCTAATGTACGTTCGTAATTCTTTAAAATCTTAAGCTCAGTAGTGTTTGCAAAGCACATAGAAATACCTTCTTTGCCAGCACGTGCCGTTCGTCCACTGCGGTGTGTATAGTATTCTATACTTTCAGGTAGTTGGTAATGAGCAACGAAGGCCAGGCCAGAAACATCAATTCCACGTGCTGCAACATCTGTTGAAACAAGTACGCGTAACGATTTATTCTTAAATGCACGCATTACCTTATCACGTTCTTTCTGGGATAGATCACCATGAATTGCATCTGTGGAGATGTTCTTTGCTATCAATTGTAGAGAAAGCTTTTTAGTTGCCGCTTTTGTTTTGCAAAATATTAGCCCTCTGTTTTTGTGCTCCGATTTTAAGAATAGCGTTAGCAAATGCAATTTATCTGAGTCATCGCACATCACATATTGGTGCGAAATATTTTTGTTGACGATATTTTCTCGGTTTATTTCAATGTGTTTAGCATCTTTGGCCAAGTGTTTAGAAATGATTTCTTGAATTCCATGTGGAATGGTCGCTGAAAACATCCATTTGTTTTCAATGGCAGGAAGAAAACTCAATATTTCATCCAATTCCTTTTTAAAGCCCATGCTCAACATTTCGTCTGCTTCATCTAATACAACCGTCTTTACTTTGCTTAAATTAACAGCTTCACGTTTTATCAAGTCAATCAAGCGGCCTGGTGTAGCCACAATTATCTGCGTTGGACGCTTCAATCGCACAATTTGGTGATCAATGTATTCTCCACCATATACGGCTTCCGTAAAAACTTTAGCAGAATACTTTGTGAATTTGAACAACTGCTTGGCCACCTGTTGAGCCAGTTCACGCGTTGGACATAGAACTAAGCTCTGCACTGAATTCATGTTTGAGTCGATTTGCTCCAACAATGGAAGTCCATATGTTGCTGTTTTTCCTGTACCTGTTTGTGCCTGCACGACAATATCTGTTGCTCTAGACAACAATATTGGTATGACCTTCTTCTGAACGTCAGTAGGTTCAATAATATTTAATTCAGAAAGTCCTTTTACAAAGCCTGAGCTTATACCTAATTCTTCGAAGTTTTTCAATATAAAATGAGTTAATAAGAGATGCCAAAGGTAAGCAAATGATAGACCATATGACTAGAGAAGTCTTTTCATGTCTCTTGTCATCATGTTATTGAGATGACCATTTCAGATGTATATTTTCCCTGGTACGCGTTTATGTGTTTTATATACCAACATATATCACAAATCAGTCACAGTGAAAAAAACAAATCCTCATAAAAGACAAAAAGCCACCCTGTTAAGAGTGGCTTTTGTGATCCCGACAGGGCTCGAACCTGTGACCCTCTGCTTAGAAGGCACATATTTATA
>CALCGQ010000127.1 GCA_937901015.1 uncultured Bacteroidota bacterium
AAATCTAAAAAACTGAAAAAGCCTTTAATTAAAGCATGTGCACACTATCTTTTGTTAGAGAAAAAATATGGAAAACCCATAAACCCAGTTGCAAGATTCCATTTTGGTAATGGAGCGAAATTATATCGAATAAATTGGATGGGAAATACATCGGAACATGGAATTGACAAGTCTTTTGGAATAATGGTAAATTACCTATACAATTTGAAAAAGATTGAAGCTAACCATGAAGCATATCTACAAAACGGTGAATTAGCAATATCAAAATCCGTTAAATCAATTCTGGAAGGTTGATGTAGTAAGTAGCTAACCGTTAGGTAGGACTAAAACAGGTTGGCAACAATCACTGATCCAATTTCTTAATTTCATAAACAGCCCTATTAAAGGTTGTATCAATCTTATGATAGATTGGATAGAACCCTTTTTCATCAAGCACATTACGTCCAACAAAGGCTTTAAAGAGTGTGGCTATTTTATCTTTCGAAAGTTGTATTTTCTCATCACTTTGTTCAATTCCCTTTTCATCTGCGTAAGCTACAAGATCGTTAAAGGTCTTGCTATCCATATTGAATTTACTATGAAATGTTTCAAAATCAGTAAACTTATTGAGTCGTGCTCTGTTCTTGTCGGTATAGTCGAAGGCAAACTGGAAAATAAGTCCTTTATTGGCTAGCAAATTATAGTATGTACGAATAGTATCAGTAATCATTGGCACAAAGACATCCGGCATAATACCACCACCTCCATAAACAATCTTACCCTTGGGTGTCGTAAACTTCAATGAATCATCAAAATGAATGCTATCAACATTTGTCATTTCGCCATTTACATATCTATGATAATATTCTTCATAATAACTTTCAGCATCTCCTTTGTCATATGGTCGCTGAATTGATCTTCCTGTTGGGGTATAATATCTTGCTGTTGTTAATCGCATTGCTGATCCATCTGGCAAGCTAATTTGCTCCTGAACTAATCCTTTACCAAATGTCCTGCGACCGATAATTAGGCCCTTATCATTATCCTGAAGTGCTCCAGCAACAATCTCACTTGATGATGCTGAATTTTCATCTACCAAAACAACCACTTGGATATCTTCAAAATCACCTGAATCGGTTGCAAAAGCATGTCTTTTGGGGCGACTATTACCATCAGTATAAACAATAAGTTCTCCTTCTTTCAGAAACTCATCACTAATTTCAATTGCAGCATTCATCAAACCGCCAGGATTTCCCCTTAGATCCAGTATAAGCTTCGACATTCCCTCTTCCTTAAGCTCACTTGCTGCATCCATAAACTCATCATAAGTGGTAGCTGAGAATTTGTTAATCTTTATATATCCCACACTTTTATCAACCATATAAGCAACATCCACACTGTAAGTAGGTATTACATCTCGTGTGATTGTAAAGTCAATTAGTTTTGGAACACCACGTCTGTAGTTGGTCACTTTTACCTTAGTTCCCTTTTTACCTTTCAATTTGCGCATTGCATCATTGTTGTTAATACCGATTCCTGCCACTAGACTATCATCAACTTTCACAATACGATCACCTGCCATTAACCCAACTTTTTCGGAAGGACCCCCAGGGATTGGGTTTATAACTGTAATACTATCTTTTTCGATTCTGAATGAGATTCCAATTCCTTCAAAACTTCCCAGAAGTGGATCATTTACCTGATTGAACTCTTCCTTACTAATGTACATTGAATGTGGATCCAATTCCTCAAGCATACCTGTTATGGCATCTGTTTCAAGCTGACTAAAGTCCACAGAGTCAACATAGTCTTGAACAATATAATCCAATATATCACCAACTTTATTATAGGAGCCACCCAGTTGAAGGAGGTTTGTTTGAACCTTATTGCTACTGTTCATCATTGTTCCAATCCAGATCCCTAGGATCAGAACCACTGAAAATGCAATGGGTAAATATATTTGTAGTTTATTATTAATCTTATTCATCATTTGTTTTTTGCAAAAATAACAAAAAGAAAAAAGGGCGTGGCCAAACATAGTTAAGTGACTGTTAACCTTTGTTAAAGGCACCTTCAATACAATTATACACTGTTCGCACTTAAACAATAAGTGTATATATATGAACACATTAATATCATCTACAAATTAACTAATGCGATCTACACACTGACTATCTGATAGTTACGAATTATGGTACGCAAATGGCATTGTTATAATCTAACACAACTAAATCTACTGCAATGAAATCAAGAATCGCAACCTACTTGATGGCAGTGTGTATGTTCTTTGGAGGAACTGCCTTTGCCGTTAATCCCGTACCCCCTAAAGCTGAAGCTTCGAAAGCTGTAGCAAAACTATTAAAGCAAGAACTTAAGTATCCAAAATTTGCAAAAGAAGACAATTTCCAATGCTGTGTTTTGGTAAGACTCATTATTGAAAAAGATGGTTCATTTTCTGTTGATTGTGTAAACTGTACAAGCAAAACAATGAAAGCTCATGTAACTCATGCTATCAATCAAATTAGTAAAAAAGAACTGGCAAAATTTGCCGGACAAACTTTCAACTTTAAGTTAAATTACAAATTGATCTGACAATAAACCATCGAACAAAACAATCTTATTTGATCTGACAATAACTATCTTTGTTATTATTCTAATGAATGGGTAATAATGAAGAATATTGTTATATTAGTTTTTTATCTATTTCTATCGGGCTGTTTGATTGGGCAAATTGAAAGCTTGAATTTTATTTCAAAACATCGTTCTGAAATAGAAAGTCATGATCCTTCTGATTATCTATTGGATTCAATACAGAATCAGATTAGCATTGAAATTGGCCATAAAAATTCAATCAAGAACTTATCACATTCTGTTTTCGGTTATCTACCATATTGGCAGTACCCGGATGCCCTTGAACATCTGCAATATGATCTATTAAGCCACATTGCATTGTTTGACTTCGGTGTAAATACCGATGGAAGCATTGATTATCCACCACAGTGGCCATGGTCGGATTTGATAACTACTGCTCATCAAAACGGAGTTAAATTAATATTAACAGCAGTAAACTTCAATGGTTCGGAAATACATACAATTCTCACCAATGAAAGTACAAAATCAGCCTTCTTTTCTAATATTCTACTTGCCTTGCAACAATACAATCTTGATGGGGTTAATATTGATTTCGAAGGTGTTAATTCATCAGATCGTGGTGATGTACTTATTAACTTCATGGCAGAACTATCATCCTTCCTTCATAACACTAATTCAACATATGAAATCTCATTTGCTTCTCCACCAATTAATTGGGGAGGTTGGGATTTCGAGGGACTAGCCAATTCATGTGATTATTTATTCATCATGGGATATAATTTTTACGGGCCATGGAGCAATACAAGTGGTCCTTGTTCGCATTATCAGGAGGTACATATAATATTACAAATGTTATAATTAATGAATATTGGGATGTTGTAGAAGATAATCCTCAAAAATTAATTCTTGGTGTTCCATATTATGGAAATAAATGGAAAACATATACTTCACAGCCATACTCCACTGTTATTGATCACACTAATCAGCCGACATACAGAATTGCCATGAGTGCTGCAGAACAGGATACTATTTTGTGGGATGGCTTAAGCAATACATCTTGGAGTTTCTATGGATCTGGTGATTATTTCTATCAAACCTGGTTTGACAATGACTCAAGCCTAGGATTAAAATATTCATTGGTGAAGGATTACCAACTGAAGGGAACTGGAATGTGGGCTTTGGGTTACGACGGTGCAAGAATGGAGTTATGGGATCTCCTGAGCAGCTACTTTGAAAACTATGTTTCCATTGAAAATAATCATAACTACCACATTAACCTTTTCCCTAATCCTGCCAGAAACAGTATCAAAATCTCAGGTTTGACAGGAATCCATAATTCAATAAATATATTTGACTTAATGGGAAATTTGGTTGCCACAGATGCACCTATCGGAAATGAATCAAGTATAAATATTGAACACTTAAATGAGGGAGTATATTTGCTAATTATTTCAACTTCTGACGAGAAACAAAGGATTATCAAGCGATTGGTAAAAAAATAGATGCTTTAACAGTCTCTGATTAAACCCAAAACCCTAGACAACCATGACAACAATATCAACCTAGACAAGATTACCCTTCCTCTCAGAAACATCCGTTCATTCTTTTATATTTGCACTCATTATTATGATCCTTCATAAAGAAAAGATATGAGCAAAAAGATTCCACACACATATGTAATAATTTTCTTCATTATTATTCTTGGAGCAGTTTTAACATGGTTTGTTCCAGGAGGAGAATATGAAAGGGAAACAATTGTTGTTAATGGTGTTGAAAGAACTGTTATTGAAAAAGGTTCCTTTCATTATGTGGATAGTGAACCCCAAACATGGCAGATTTTCGAGGCATTCTTTCAAGGATTTGTAAAACAGTCGGGTATAATTATTTTCATCCTTATGATTGGTGGAGCGTTTTGGATTGTTAATAGCACCAAATCAATCGATATTGGAATATTTTCATTTCTTGGTTTTACAAAGAACCTCGAAAAAAATAAACTTTTGAAAAAGATTGGAGTAAACAATATCATTCTGACAATGATTATGCTTGTTTTCAGTGTTTTTGGAGCTGTTTTTGGGATGAGTGAAGAAACAATTGCTTTTATTATTATCCTGGTACCACTTTCCATATCAATGGGATACGATTCAATTGTTGGGGTTAGTATCAGTTTTGTGGCAGCAGGACTTGGATTTGCTGGTGCGGTTCTTAATCCATTTACCATTGGAATTGCTCAAGGCATAGCTGATTTACCATTGTTTTCAGGTTTTGCTTACAGACTCTTTTGCTGGTTTGTAATAAATCTTGTTGGAATTATTTGGATTTTGAGATATGCTGCAAAAGTTAAAAAGGATC
>CALCGQ010000128.1 GCA_937901015.1 uncultured Bacteroidota bacterium
GAATGCAGAAAGATATCTACGATCTGACTCAGGAATTAGCCAACTATTTATCTTAATTTTGGTTAGTTTCATACTACATTAATTGGTTTTTGCATCAGGTATTTGTTTCTGGATTATTGTTTTTTTATAATATTCACCCGAGTTTATTTCGAGGAAATAGTAGCTATTCTGAGCATTATTACCATTATTATCTTTACCGTCCCACTTAATATGATGCTCTCCTTTATTTACTTTTCCTGAGTACAACTTAACCACTTCATTTTCATTTAAATCTTTTATTTGAATACTAATGTTTGTATTGTAATTAATTTCATAACTAATGTTTAAACTGTCTGAAAAAGGGGATGGAATCACCTCAAGAATTTCAATGGAATTATAGCCTTTTGTTTTTAAGTTAGGGTTCTCGTTAAGAAACACATCTAAATCTATCGAGTAAAGTTTTCCATCAGCACTCCCCATATACACAACACCATTTTTTACAAGCAGGCTAGAATATAAATCGCCTCCAACTTTAGTAAAATTTATAATTCTACCATTAGCTCTGTTCAATGCGTAAAGGTATCCCCTTCCAAGGCTGGTACCATAAACACTATAAGCATCACCTGTTGTAAAAAGCAAATAGTTTTTATATGCCAAGGGTTTCGAAAAGTTATTATTCAAAAACAAAAAGGACCAGTATTTTTGTCCAGTCTTGGCATTAAATGCAAACATCTCATGATTATCTGAACCTCCAATAAATAATGTATCATTTAGCAATAATGGGTCACCCGAAATCCATCCACCATCCTTCTCAATGTAACTCCACTTTTTCTCTCCTGTATTTTTGTCAAGGACCTGTAATTCTGGATTTCTCCCACCAAAAAACAACAAATTATCATTAATACATAGCTGAGTGTTAATCTGTCCGAATGTATTATAAAGTTGTTTTTCATATGTACTATGTACCCATAGTTCCTCACCCATATCAATGTTATAAGCGTAAACCTTTCCTTGCCAATCACCATAATACAAAATTGAGTTTTCAATTATCAAACCACTTTTAATTGCAGCAGTATCTTTTCTAATAATATCTCTTTTTAACTCCCCGGTCTTCAGATCAAACCCTCTCAATTTACCATTACCAAATCCAAAAAATATCATTGAATCGTAAATTGCAGGAGCACCACTATGGTAATCCCAAGGGTCAATTTGCTCTGATCTTTGATTATTTTTACTGCTCACATTCCATAATTCGTGTCCATTATCTTTATGTACTGCAAAAACACCGTTTCCACTTTTAAAATATACTATATCGTTATTAACCAATGCTTTTGACTGTATACTTGAATTTGTTCTAACGGTCCAAATTTGCTTTCCTGTCTTTATATCAACAGCATAAAAAACGGAATCATTACTACCAAAATAAATGATGTCTTCATCAATGACAGGATGAGACAGGATTTTTCCTTGAGTTTCAAATGACCATTTAACAAAAGGATTTTCCTGTGCATTCACAAATAAAGAGGTGACGATAGTTAGTATAAGACCTATTAGAGTTTTCATTGTAATAATCATTTATTTATAAGTGTTTGTTATCATCTTAAGTTTTGCCATCTACGGTATTTATCATTTATAATCATTCTTTTATTAATTTTTAATTACGTCAGCAATCATTTTTATATAGTCAGGGCCCATCCATGGCATGTTACCACTAATATCTAGATTGCATGATTGTCGTCTAATAAATACAAGATTCAGTTCAGGAAATACAATGGTCAATTTTCCCCCATCTCCAGTTGCAGCATAATTTTTATCTTCAGAGTTATTATCTAACCACCATAAATATCCGTAGAATGACGCCATTCTGGAAGGTGTTATTGATTTATCAACCCAACCTTCAGATACTATTTGTTGGTTATTATGCTTGCCTCCATTAAGCATAATCAAGCCAATATTTACCGCATCATTAACTGTGGTTATGGCGCCTCCAAAAACGGCATCCTGCCCACTTGATAGCCTATACAATCTGGTAGAGTCCATTCCAAGAGGTTCAAACAATACTTCCTGGAAAACCTCATTGGCAGATTTTCCGCTTACCTTTTCGATAATAATTCCCAGCAATTGGGTTGATTCATTTGAATAACCAAATCTAATATTTGGTAATGTGTCCAATTCCAAATTGATCACGTATTGATTTATACTGTCAACAGCCAATATACCTTCAGCTCCCCTTCGTCTGTTCATACCTGAAGACATTGTTAGTAGATTCTTAATGGTGACCTGATTTTTACAACCATCCTTCCATTCAGGAATATAACTACAAACCAGATCATCTTCGCTATCAATCAAACCTTTGTCAATGAGAATACCAATAACAAGTCCGGTCCATGATTTTACCATCGAAGCAGTATTGTAATAAATAGAATCACAATCACTATTTCTCCAATTACAAATAACTTCATTACCATGTACAAGCATTATTTCATCTGTATAAGTTGCTTTACTAAACTCAATCAATTCTTGGAGATTCTCAGAGTTAATTTGTAAATTTGTTTGCGCTACTAATTCCGTTCCTTGAATTATGAATAGGAACATTAAAATACTTAAGTTTTTCTTTGTGTATTTTATCATGGTTTCTGTCTAATTACTGTCAATGAGTATTTTATACTTTTTAAAAATATAATAATTCATATTTGTATTTATCCTTTGTTCGAATTTTAACAAATCGTAATAATATAATTCCATTAGCAAAATATCCTTATTCTTTGATTATTTTGCTGTATTCCTGATAATATTCATCCCCTATGCGCAATATATAAATACCGTTAATTAAATTAACTAAATCAACTTTTGCCTCCTCATTATTTACAGAGTATGCTAAAGAATAAAAGACCTTTTCCCCTTGCAAGTTGAATACTTCAATATGTATGTTTTTATTTTTTAAAACAGGACTTTTTATGGTTAAGTAATCTTGTACTGGATTTGGGTATACTGAAATAATATTAGATTGAGACCTTATTCCAGTGTTAATATCTTCAACTATTTGAATCATATTATCGACAGATATATTAGTGAAGTTTTGGACAATACCTGAATTCCATAGTATTTGCAGACTATCAATTACCATAGCATCGTAAACGCCAAAATGAACAATTAAACTATTTTGACTACAGTATCCTGATTGAGAACTAACTTCTCTGGTTTGCCAAACACTATTCCCATTGATTTGAGCTTTGCACCTTACTTTAGTTCCTATGGCTGAACGGTTAGATATTTCACCAATTAGCTTTATTTTAATCCAATTGTTTTGGTTACCATCATTTTTATATAAATAGTTATTTTGTGACTCATCTTGCCAATTGGCAACTACTAGATCCAGAAAACCATTATTATCATAATCACCCCAAGCACATCCGTAGGAGTTACCCTGATCTGTTGCGGGAAGTTCATTTGTTACTTTTGCAAAACCATCATCACCATCATTTCTGTAAAGAAAATTCTGTAGATCGTTTGAACAATATCCATTAGTGACAAATATATCCAAGTCACCATCGTTGTCATAATCACCAAATGATGAACTAAATGAGCAACCTATGTCTGTATTCCATGGTCCTGCAACTTCAGTGAAGATATCATTGCCTTCGTTTTTAAATAACTGATTATTTTGTTGGTAGTTACTCACAAATAAATCGTAATCACCATCATTATCATAGTCACCCCAACTGCTGCTATGGGAGGCATAACTGTCGGTTGTAATTGAAATATCCGTCAATTTCGTAAATTGAAAATTGCCATCATTTCGATAAAGATTATTCTTTTGATTGCTTTCATTACATATGTATAAATCCTGGTCACCATCATTATCATAATCAATCCAGTTTACTGAACGGGAATAATAATTATCAGTAGTCGGACTAATATTGGTAATTACTTCGAAATAACCAGTTCCTGTATTTCTATACATGGTATTTGCCTTATTACCTGCACTATTTGTTACATAAAGATCAACAAAGCCATCGTTATCTGCATCTCCCCAGGATGCAGTTTCAGAATACCCTCCACTGGTTGCAATTAATCCAGTATCAATTTTAGTGAATATGCCATCGCCGGCATTTTTATATAAGAGGTTGTCTTCATTATACCAGTTTACAATAAATGCATCAATATTTCCATCATTATCAAAATCAGCACAACTTGCTCCATCGGAGGGTGTACCATCGTTAGTTATAATACCCTCAACCAATGTAAACGATTCACCATTATTATTAATGTATAATAAATTATTTTCACCTCCTGTACTACCATTTGTTATCAAGATATCCTGAAAATCATCATTATTGATATCTATAAAATTGCAACTGCGAGACCCACTGGCAGTAGTTACGATATCACCTGTTATAACTTTGCTAAATTGCTGGGCGTTTGTACTTAAATGCATGATTGTAAGTAATGTTAAATAGAATAATTTTTTCATAACCATATATTTATTTCTAAATTTTTCGATGAAATTATACTTAGATTGGTTATTAAAAAAATTATTTCAACATAAGTATGCCAATGATCGACAGATAAATAAATACAGTAATCAAATGTATTTTGTTGACCAAATATTGATTTCGTCATACAATACCTGCTATATATTGACAAAGCAGTAAATATTTAGCTATTAATATATATTTGTTAAAAATTTTAATGGTTTGAAGTTAAAAAAAGTTAGTGAGCACATAATATTCTGGCTTGTTTATTGGGTCATGATTGGGTTTTTTCAGGGTCTGTATAATATGGATTTCGGTAAAATGTTATTAAGTAGCCTGACTCAACTGCCACTCACAATAATATCAACATATGTTTTTATCTACCTCATCCTACCATCCATTTATAAGAAGAAGGTATTATTTATAATCTTTTCCATCTTGTTATTAATTTGCTCTGTTGTTCTGAGAAGAATTTCGACTGAATATATCCAATTTCCATTATTCTTTGCTGACAGTGGTTATACTTTTAAATTTTGGGATTGGTATCGGATTGGTGGGCATATTGTACAGACTATTGAGGTTATAGGAATAGTATCGGGGATAAAATATTATAGGGACTGGAACCGAAACAGAGGAAAAATAGAAGCACTAACTAAAGAGAAGAAGGAGGCTGAACTAAGTTTTTTAAAAGCGCAAGTGCATCCCCATTTTTTATTTAATACTTTAAACTCAATTTATTATGAGGTTCTGAAAAAATCAGAAAAGGCTGCAGAATTAGTTATTCAATTATCTGAATTACTGCGATTTACACTATACGAATGTCAGGATGATTTTATTTACTTGAATAAGGAAATAAAAATAATTGAAAACTACATTGAGATAGAAAAGAGCAGATACGGAAAGCGTTTAATAGTAGTTAAAAGTTTTAAAAGAGAAGCAGATATAAAGATTCCACCATTGATCCTCTTTTCAATTGTAGAAAATAGTTTTAAACACGGGATCTCTGATCAAAAAGGGGTGAGTAAAATTGATATTTCCATCTCAGTGAAAAATGAGAAAGTAATATTGAATATTACTAATCCCGTTTCCAAAAATATTGAAATAGATGATCTAGGAGCAAGAAAGGGGATAGGTCTTAATAATACACGTAGACAGCTAGAAATAATTTATAACTCAAGATATATCCTTAAGAATACGATTAAGGATAATACTTATATTTGTTTTTTAGAGCTTCCTATTATTGGTAAATGAGTAATATAAAATGTATAATTATTGAGGATGAATATCCTGCTGTTGAGATACTAAAAGTTTTTATGGCCAAAGTTTCTCACTGGGAAATAATGGCAACTTTTGATAATGCATTGGATGCCATTTATTATTTATCAAAAAATAATGTTGATGTTATATTTCTGGATATTCAATTACCAGAATTAAACGGCATAGATTTTATTAAAACACTAGTAAACCCGCCACTAATAGTTATCACCTCAGCCTACAACGAGCATGCAATTGAAGCCTTTGAACTTGTTGTTTTTGATTATTTATTAAAACCATATTCTTTTCAACGATTTATTAAGACGATTGCTAGGATAAATAGTCATTTTGAATCCGATAAAAATGAGATTACTGCTTCAAATGAGGAATTTATTTATGTTAATGAAAACAGGAAGAAGATTAAAGTTAATATCAACGATATCATATTCATTGAAAGCCAAAAAGAATATGTAAGAATTATTTGTGAAAATAGTGAGGTGAAAACAAAACTTGGTATTTCTAAAGTTGAAGAACTACTTTCTGGCGGCGTATTCTTAAGAGTGCATCGTTCATTTATCATTTCAATAAGCAAAGTTACATCTTACACAAAGAACCAAATTGTTGTAAATAATCATGTTATTCCAATTGGCAAATTTTATCAAAAAGAGGTTCTGGAAAAACTTTGTTGATTTCCTTTTTTTTTATAAAAAATTCAAATGCATCTTTAGAATCTTTATGAATATTTTTCCATTTTTCTGTTTTGTAAAAAATAAATTTAGGTTCAAAGATTGGTCCTTTTCTGCACTCTTCTAACATTTTATCAGCAGCGAAATGCACTGTTGAAGGATCATATATATCTTTTTTAATTAATATTTTGGCTAATAGAGCTACATCTTCAACTGTTTTTCCAAATACACCTATTGTATCTAATTTTTCAGAAGTCTTGAGCACTCCACTCCTCGAAATTAATCCATAA
>CALCGQ010000129.1 GCA_937901015.1 uncultured Bacteroidota bacterium
TTGGAGTTTATAAATCAACCGATTCAGGTTCCAGTTTTTCAGTTGCCTATAATGGAACCAATATCCTAGGCTGGAATTGTAATGGTGGCGACTCAGGCGGTCAGGGTTGGTATGATCTATGCATTGCTGCAGATCCACTTGATGAAAATACCGTTTTCCTAGGCGGAGTAAATACTTGGAAATCTACCGACGGAGGTACAACCTGGAATATCAATAATCACTGGTCAAGTACCTGTGGTGGAAGCGCTACCAACGTTCATGCAGATAAACATAATCTGGCATTTCAAAATGGAACATCAACATTATTTGAATGTAATGATGGTGGATTATATACCACATCAAATGGTGGATCATCATGGTCACATATTACAAGTGGTATGGTTATTAGTCAAATGTATAAACTGGGAGTTGCACAAACAACAACTCAGGATGTAATTACAGGTCTGCAAGACAATGGCACAAAAGCAATGATTAATTCCACATGGAATGATGTTATTGGTGGTGATGGAATGGAGTGTATGATTGACTATTCCGATGAAAATACCCAATACGGCTCACTATATTATGGTGCTATTTATAGAACAACAAATCACTGGAGCAACTCAACACAAATAAATGGTGGTATTTCAGGTAATGCTGCATGGGTTACACCTTTTGTGCAAGATCCAAATTCAAGTAATACTATTTATGTTGGTTATGAGGATGTTTGGAAATCTACAAACCAAGGGAATAGCTGGACTCAGCTAAGTACTTGGGCAGGTAACACATTAAGGTCGCTTACTGTAGCTTCAGCAAGTTCAAATTATATATATGCAGCTACAACAGGCACACTTTATGGCACATCTGATGGAGGATCAACATGGTCAAATATTACAGGATCACTTCCCACAGGCTCAGCAAACATTACATACATAAGTGTAAAAAATGACGATCCTAATACCATTTGGGTTTCAATGAGTGGATTTAATAGTTATGGAGTTTATGAATCAACCGATGGTGGATCCACATGGACGAATATCTCCACAGGATTGCCAATACTACCTACAAATTGTGTTATTCAGAATCATCAAAATACAACTCAAGTTGAATTGTATGCAGCAACAGATGTTGGTGTTTATCTAAAACTGGGAGCAACAGATTGGACTCCTTTCTTTAATAATATGCCAAATGTGGTAGTAACTGAGTTGGATATATATTATGATAATTCTAATCCCTCAAACAGCTTAATCAGAGCTTCCACTTATGGAAGAGGTTTATGGGAATCTGATCTTTATACTGCTTCCAATGTACTTGGAGCAAATTTTACTGCTAACAACACAAGTATTGAAGTAGGCCAACAGGTTATTTTTACGGATCTTTCAACTGGTAGCCCAACAACATGGAATTGGGCCTTTACCGGAGGAAACCCTGCAACTTATTCTGGACAAACTCCTCCACCTGTTCAATACGACACTGAAGGTACATATGATGTACAACTTATTGTTTCAGATGGAACAGACACTGATACATTAACAAAAGTTGATTACATCACAGTAACCGACTGTAGTATAACGACTTTCCCATACACTGAAGACTTTGAAAACGGTGGAACAATACCATTATGTTGGACTCAAGAATATATCAGTGGTGGTAATGTTGATTGGCAGTTTATAACTGGAAATGGTGATTCAAATCCGGCAACTGCTCATAGTGGTACCTACAATGCATGTCTTAAGGATCAGGATACTGATCAAGATAAAACAATACTTGTATCTCCCCCACTCGATTTGGGCACATATAATTCAGCACAAGTTTCTTTCTGGCATACGCAGGAATTTTGGTCACCTGATCAGGATGAATTAAGCATATATTATAAAGTAGCAGCTGATAGTGCGTGGGTTCTACTCGATACATATACAAATAGTATAGCCTCATGGACGAAAGACTCCGTAACTTTGGTTAATCTGACTAGCACATATTATATTGGTTTTGAAGGAAATGCCTTATATGGTTATGGTGTTTGTTTAGATGATGTTGAAGTATCTGGACAAACGGATGTGGTAACAGCTGATTTTGAAGGTGATCCAACCGAAGGAGTAATGCCATTAACTGTAAGCTTTACAGATTTATCAACAGGAACAATTGATACTTACGATTGGAACTTTGGAGATGGAAACACATCAACTGATCCTAACCCAAGCAATGAGTATACAGATGCTGGATTATACGAAGTTACATTAACGGTAAGTGGCCCGAATGGGAGTGATACTGAAATCAAAACAGATTATATAGAGGTATTATTTCCTGAACCAGTAGCAGATTTTGAAGGTATGCCAACTTCTGGTAATATTCCATTAACAGTTAACTTCACTGACCTTTCAACAGGAGAATTTGATACTTGGGAATGGGACTTTGGTGATGGTAATACATCAACTGATGAGAACCCTGAGCATATCTATAACTCAGCAGGAACTTATTCTGTTTCACTTATTGTAACAGGTCCTGGTGGTGACGATACTTTAGTTAAAACTGATTATATTTTTGTAACTGAATTAGCACCAGTGGCTGAATTTGAAGGAGATCCTACATTTGGAGATGCTCCACTATTGGTAAGCTTCCATGATTTAAGCACAGGAACCGTTGATAGTTGGAATTGGACCTTTGGAGATGGAGGATCAGCAACAGTTCAGAATCCATCCTATGAGTATGTAGCTGCTGGTAATTATACAGTTACTCTAGAAGTTACTGGACCAGGTGGTTCAAGCACAGAAACAAAGGTTGATTACATCCTTATTCCAACAGGAATTGGTGATAATCCTTCTGAAGCAATACTTGTTTACCCTGTTCCTGCAAGTGAAAATGTAAATGTGGTTTTCCCAAGTATGGAAAACAGAACCATTTCCATTAGGAATATGTCAGGTGAATTAGTTAAGGAGTTTACAACTGAAAATAAAGAATTGTCAATCGATATATCAAATTACTCTGCAGGAATCTATACCATGGTAATAACAACCAACGATAGTTCTGTGAGTGTTAAAGTGGTAATAAATTAATTTGCTGGCGTTTATTAATTTTGTCGTATTCATTGACTATTGTTAAATAATGGTTAAGTAAAACTAGATACTGGTTTTTTTCTGGTTTATTTATCTATTTTGCATAATAACTAAATTACGAATATCTGTTACTTAAAAGTTTATACAAAATTCAAATAATGAAAAAAGTTACCCTATTATTAAGCGTAATAGCAATTGTACTTACTACAACACTTGCAGTAGCCCAAGAAAGTGAATTAACCAAAGCCTCCAGATTCGGGACTCTTAGTGATCCCATATCAGTACCTAGTATTGCTCAACAAATAGCTGATGGTACATTTCAAGCAACTGATCTAAATCAATCTGTTAAGGCAGGACCTCCAAAACGAAGAGGGGCAAATAAAAATGTTCCAGGTAAAGGACTTCCTTACGGTGATGATGCACTTGTTCTAAAGCATGGCTCATCAGTTAAACACAGTAGCAGAGAGCCTTTGTTGGTTTTTGATGCCAACGTTAGCTTTTACACTCCTTCTGACCCTACAGGCGCAGTAGGTCCCAATCACTTTATTGGTGCATGGAATACTGGGTTTAGAATTTTTGATAAAGATGGTAACCCTCTTACCGACGCAGCAGATTTGGGTACATTATTCCCAGGTAACAACCTTGGTGACCCAATTGTATTTTACGATGCTCAGGCAGACAGATTCGTAATTACAGAATTCGATAATAGTCCAAATGGATTCAATATGGCCATTTGTCAGGGACCCGATCCTGTAAACGATGGATGGTATATCTACACTACTGGGTTTGAAACAGGTCAATTTCCTGATTACACAAAGTTTTCAGTATGGTCCGATGGATATTATGTTACTGCAAATATTGGAGCTAACGAAAAGGTTTTCGTAGTTGAACGTGATGAAATGTTACTCGGTAATGCATCACAATTTGTTGCTTTCCCACTTCCAGGAATCACAACATCTGGTTTTTATAGCCCTCAGTTTTTCAACGTAATCAATGATGATTTACCATCCGAAGGAAATGCATCAATCGTATATATGCAGGATGATGCATGGAGTGGTGTAAGTGAAGATCATATCAAACTATGGACTGTAAATGTTGATTGGACTGATATTGCCAATTCAACAATTAGCAACCCTCAGCAAATTGTAACTACACCTTTTATATCCGTTTTCGATGGTGGTTCATTCTCTAATGTTCCTCAACCTGGTGGTCCTGATCAAGACGTACTTCAGGCAACAATTATGAATCAAGCCCAGTTCAGAAAATTCCCAACCTATAATTCAGCAATATTCAATTTTGTAGTTGATACAGATGGATCAGGTGCTGAACTTGCCGGTATTAGATGGTATGAGCTTCGCCAGGATAATGATGGTGATCCATGGACAATTTTTCAAGAAGGAACATATGTTTCTCCGGTAAGTGGCAAGAATGCGTTTTCAGGTTCAATGGTAATGGATGGACAAGGGAATATTGGTATGGGTTATACAACTTGTAGTTCAACAGATAAGATTGCCATAAACTATACAGGACGGTATGCAAATGACCCATCAGGTGAAATGACAATTGATGAAACTCTTATTGCTCAAAGTACATCCAATAATAATTCAAACCGATTGGCTGACTATGTTCAAATTTCCCTCGACCCTGCAAATGACAAAACTTTTTGGCACATTGCTGAGTATTTCGTTAATAATCAAAGAACTGATGTTGTTGGTGTTTTCCAAATTGCCAGCGATTTTTCAAATGATGTGGGTGTGGCGGCAATTGTTGCTCCCGTAGATGGTGAATTATCAAGCAGCGAACCTATTACAATTACAGTTTTTAATTATGGTGAAGAATCACAATCTAATATTCCTGTAAGTTATATGGTTGACGGTGGAACAGCTATAGATGAAGTACTACCTGGCCCAATAGGTTCTGGTGGATCAGAACAATATACTTTTACAGCAACTGCAAACCTTGGTACAGTAGGTCAAACCTATGAGATAACTGCATATACAAGTCTAGCAACTGATGAATTCCTCGGTAATGATACTCTTAGTAAAAGTGTTGAGTATATGAATCCTGACGACATTGGGGTAATCGCAATTCTTTCTCCTGTTTCTGGTAACAACCTTGGAAATGATGAAGAAGTAGAAGTTACAGTTGAAAATTTTGGTACAGCTGATCAAAGTAACTACAATGTAACTTATAATTTTGATGATAATATAGTAACAGAAGTGGTACCAGGTCCACTTACTGCCTTCGACAAAGTAAATTATACTTTTAATCAAACTGTGGATTTATCACAAGTAGGAACATATAGTTTAAGTAGCTATACATCATTACCAAATGATGCTGATAGAACCAACGATACAACTGCTACATCTGTAACAAAGAACCTCTGTCAACCTGAAGCTGACTGTACAGCAGGTGATGGATTCTACCTTTTCAAAATTGGCACCATTGACAATGAAACCGACTGTTCACCAAATGGATATGGTGATTACACAGATATGATGACAGAACTTCAAACTGGTAGTTTGGTTGATCTTATGTTAACAACTCATTATGGTGATCAATACGTTACTGTGTGGATCGATTACAATGATAATTTTGTATATGAACCTGAAGAAATGGTTGTAAACAATGCAATTATTGCACTTGGACAAGGAACCGGAGTATTTACAAAATCCTTACCTGTTTTAATTCCCGAAGGTAGTAATCTTGGTCATCACATGATGCGAGCAAAGTCGAATTGGAATGCGCCTGTTCCGCAAGATGCGTGTGAAGGAACTCAATATGGCGAAACTGAAGACTATATGGTAGATGTTGTCTTATATTTAGGAGTAGAAGATATCTCTCTTCAGAATTCAGATTTTATTGTTAAAGATTTTGGAAACAATAAGTTTGAGATAACTCTCAATAATGTTGATACTGATGAAACTCTGATTGTGAACCTACATAATGTTCTCGGACAGAAATTAATTGAAAACAGAATAGAAAAGATAAACGGCAGTTACACATATGAGCTCGATATGTCATATGCCAATCCTGGAGCATATATTATCAGGTTGGGAAATTCTAAATATGGTAAAGTATCAAAAATCATTGTTAAATAGTATTTGAAAAATTAATATCTAACAACAAACCTTATTAGCTACCCTAGTAAGGTTTATTGTTGTTTGGTTAAAAATATTGTATAGAAATAATATCAAAATATGGTATTATTCAACTTTTTATATTTCTTTCGCAGCGCGAATCAATTTAATATATATTTCTGGTATACAAATAATTACAAATTTTTATGAAAAAAATCATATTATTTATTGCATTAATTTGCTCGATTTCATCATTAACGTTATCGGCACAAGAGGTGAAACTAACTTCACCAAGCTCCACAGGTTACTTACCTGACCCCATTGAGGTTCCAAGTTTGGCACAGCAAATCAAAGACGGAACATTTATTGCAGCAGATGAAGAAGGTGAAAGACTTGGTCAACCAAAAAGAAGCGGAGCTAATATAACAGTTCCCGGTAAGGGCTTACCCAAAGGTGATGATGCACTTATTCAAGGTCATTCAACAGTAATGAAACACAGAGGTAGAGAACCATTATTGGTATTCGATGCTAATTCCAGTAACATAACACCTTCTGATCCAACCGGAGCAGTTGGCCCAAACCATTATGTTGGTGCATGGAACATGTCGTTCAGAATATTTGATAAAGAAGGAAACCCTTTAACAGCTAATGCCTCACTTAGTACATTATTCCCTGGGAATAACCTTGGCGACCCGATCGTACTTTATGATGTTGAAGCAGACAGATTTATCATTACAGAGTTCGACAATAGCCCCAATGGCTTTAATGTTGCCATCTGTAAAGGACCCGACCCTGTAAATGATGGTTGGTATATTTACACTACTGGGTTTTCAACAGGCTCATTCCCAGATTACACAAAATTTTCCATATGGTCGGATGCATATTATGTAACCGCCAATATTAATTCAAATAATAAAGTATTTGCCATTGAGCGTAAAGAAATGTTAGTTGGTAATCCTTCACAATTTGTAAAGTTTCCATTACCGGGAATTTCTACTTCAGGATTCTATAGCCCACAGTTTTTTAATGTAACCGATGGTGACCTTCCTCCAGATGGAAATGCTACTATTGTTTATCTTCAGGATGATGCATGGGGTGGAGTTTCGACTGATCACCTTAAACTATGGACAGTAAATGTGGATTGGACAGATACACCGGCTTCAACCATTTCAGCCGCTGAAGAAATCATTACAACACCTTTCACCTCAGTTTTTGATGGAGGATCTTTTTCCAATGCTCCACAACCAGGAGGCGCAGATCAGGACGTGCTTCAGGCAACAATAATGAATCAAGCACAATATAGAATGTTTTCAGATCATAACTCAGCTGTTTTCAACTTCGTGGTAGATGTTCTTGGTGCTGGTGAAAAAGCTGGTATTCGCTGGTATGAACTACGTCAGGATGCACATGGTGATCCATGGACAATTTATCAAGAAGGAACATACGAATCGCCATATAATAACAAATATGCCTTTTCAGGAAGTATGGCAATGGATGCACAAGGTAATATTGGAATGGCTTATACAACCTGTAGTAACTCGGATAGAATAGCTATTCAGTACACTGGTAGATTCGTTAACGACACACTTGGCCAGATGACTGTGGATGAAACACTTATTGCTCAAAGCACTGCCAGTAACCCATCAAACCGATTGGCTGATTATGTACATCTAACAGTTGATCCTGAAAATGAAAATACATTTTGGCATATTGCTGAATATTTCAATGGTGGTCGTAAAGATGTAGTAGGTGTATTTCAAATATCAGTTGATATTATGCGAGATATAGCCATGTTAGGAATTAACTCACCAACTTCGGGTACTTTAACAGAAGAAGAAGATGTAACTATTACAGTAATTAATTATGGATTAGATTCATTATGGAATATTCCTGTTAATTATCAAGTTGACAATGGTGATATTGTGAGTGAAATTATGCCAGGGCCAATTGCAAACGGAGAGTCATTACAATATACCTTCACTCAAACAGCAAACTTTGGTGTACTAGGTCAAACTTATGAAGTAACTGCCTATACCACAATGATTGACGACGAAGATATCTTAAATGATACTGCAACTAAAACAGTCATTCATATTGCACCAACTGATATTGGAGTATCATCAATAATTACTCCAGTTTCAGGAACTGGATTAAGTGATGATGAGCAGATTAAGGTTATTGTCTCAAACTATGGTTCTGTAACACAAACCGACTTCGATGTTACATTTAAACTGGATGACTACACACATACAGAACAAGTTTCAGGACCATTGGTATATCCATTCTCTGTACCTTATACTTTTAGTGAAACCATAGATTTATCTTCTCTGGGAACATACAGCTTATCTGCTTATACATCTCTTGATGGCGACTTTGATCAGAATAATGACACAACAGTATCAATAGTTGAAAATACTCTTTGTCAGCCTCTCTCATCTTGTGTTGATGGACATGGCTTTTATGAGTTTCAATTGGGTACACTTGACAATACATCAGAATGCTCAGAAACAGGTTACAATGATTTCACTGAGTTCTCAACAGAGTTAGCAAACAATAGCCAAAATGATTTGACCTTAACAACACATTTCGGTGATCAGTATGTAGTTGTTTGGATTGACTTCAATGACAATTTCCTTTTCGAAGAAGATGAAATGGTTGTTAATAATGCAATTATTGCTCCTGGTGAAGGCGCTGGAGTTTATACTGAAACAATAACTCTAACTATTCCAGATGGAGTTAATTTAGGTCAGCATATTATGAGAGCTAAAACCAACTGGAACGATTCAGTTCCTTCCACAGCTTGTCAAGGGACAACTTATGGTGAAACTGAGGATTATATTGCAGATGTAGTTCTATATATTGGAATTGATGAATCACCATTAAAAGAATCTGAGTTAGTGGTTAAAACGCTTGGAAATAAGCAGTTTGAGGTTTCTTTGGAAACATCTGAAATCGATGAAACATTATTAATTAATCTTCATAATGTTCTTGGACACAATCTTGTTCAAAACAGAGTAGAAAATATTAATGGACGATATGTTTACAATTTGGATATGTCGTATGCTAAACCTGGTGCATACATAATCAGATTGGGTAACTCTAGCTATGGAAAAGTTAAAAGAATAATTGTTCAGTAATTTTAACTGAAATTAATAATAAGCACTGTTGGGATTAAAACCGGCAGTGCTTTTTTTTTGATCAATAATTGAATAAAGATTCCGTCACATGAATAGGAAGCGAATTACTTGATTATTAGTAAAGCAAAGTTCGCCGGCAGGCAGGCAATCTCTTTAATTAAAGGTTATTGAGATTGCTTCGCTGTCGCTCGCAATGACGTTATTTGTTGTATTTATTTTCTTAAATAATTGACATTGATCAATCCCGACAGTTATCGGGACTAATGTTTATTACTTAAGCAATCCCCATTGATAATCAATTGCAAAGCATGGATAGTAATTAACCAGTGAGATTCCTTAATGCCAACATACATGTCCAACCCTAAATCCTGACAGCTAGCCCCTAATAGCAGTATGTTAAGTAATAACCCTCAGTAGGTCACGTCATTGCGAGGAAGTATGACGAAGCAATCTCCTATCATTATTGGATTCTGAACCGAAACTAATCATAATCAGGTAATTCATTATACAAGTCGTTCCATTCAGAGTTGAAACTTTCAATCAAAGCAACTTTATTCTTTCTAGAACCTGCCTTAATTTGTTTCTCTCGCTCGATAGCCTCTTCGATATATATAAAGTCCTCATAATAAACAAGCTTTGTAACATTGTACCTACTTGTAAATGACCCTTTGTAATATCTTGTTTTATGTTGATAGACCCTTAACTTTAACTCACTCGTTACACCAGTATAAAGTACAGTGTTGTTTCTATTTGTTAAAATGTAAATATATCCTCCTCGGATCATTAATTTTTGGGTTTATACAAACATAAGCTAAAATTAGATTGCTGCACCAATCTTCATATATCGGATTTGAAACTTGGCTTTAATTGAGAAGGAATTATGACTGATGACTGTCGGCTATACCAATGTCAATAAGTTAATGATTAATCATCATAGAAGGAGGTACGACCGAAGTAATCTCATCAATTAAAGGTTATTGAGATTGCTTCGCTGTCCGATCCAGGCAGGCTCGCAATGAGGATCTTTAAGAGCTTGGAAAACCTCAACTAATTGACCCTATCATCTGGCAGGCATGATCCTTATAATCCCTTATTATTTATATTACAAAAACCGATTCTTGATTTCCTCTTTTGGCATCATACAAGTATCTTGCTTACCAAATATTCCATATCTTGACTTGGCAATTAGGTTATAAACAGAATCTCTAATCGATTCTGGTAAATAAATAAAAATATTGGCCAATTTCCATATTCCACCCAGCTCTCTTAGTACCATGATCCCTGCACTTGACCTTAGATAATACTTGTCACCTTTTATTAATACAAAAGAGTCAAAGTCATCAGCCGCTAGACCAAATTGTTTTAATAAAGCAATTCCTTTATCGGACTGTAGGGCAGCAAATTTGAATTTCTTTTTATGATCTCTTTTAATGGTAAACTTTACAACACCATTACATAAATTACAAACACCATCAAAGAGTAGTATATGGGTTTCTTTATCATTCATAATTCATTGTAATTGTATTATTTAACGTTTAATTGGATGAGAAGTAAAAAACAATTGAACTAATCATTATTAATCACAATTTTCTTCTGAACATATCCTTGATCAGTCTTCAATTGTAATATATAAAAACCATTATAAAGGACTCCGATATCTAATACAAATCTACTAGCTGAAGAGTCGAAATATTCAGAAAAAACTCTCATACCTTTTAAATCATAGATATCTACAGCACAATTATCTAGCTTCGATTGCAATTCAATTACTATTTTGTCTTTGGCAGGAACTGGAAAAATATTTAATTCTAAATCTAATAAATGATTAGTAACTCTGGTATTTACATCAACATCACCCGCAAAAAATTCAAGCCCACCAGAATAGTTTCCTACTATCAAACTTAGTTTACCATCTGTATATAAACTACTAATAACGGCTCCAGTTCGCATTCCACGATCAAAATCAACTCCTGATGTATCGAGTAGAGTATTTAGTTGCTGAGATTCAGTAAAAGTACCACTGAGATTACCATTGATATTTGTAAAGTAGAATACTTTTCCTTGTTCAGAGCCAACCAATAATCCAGTTTCACCATTATTATTAAAAAAGGCTGGGGTGCTGTATCCATCCCATGAAATTGAATAATCAGTAACATTAACTTTTCCCAAGCTATCGGTAATAAAAGTAAAATCAGAAGAACCATTTGAAGGCGTATTATGGTAGTAATTAATGTTTCCTGCCTTCTCCCCTATTATGAGATCTTTTGAGCCATCCTTATCAATGTCGAAAAGCTGTGGTGCACTAAACTCCCCCACATCAATACCTAGAAATTTTTCACTAACAACCTCGAATTCATCGCCTTGCTTATTTCTAACATATATTATTCCACCTTCACTTTCCCCCAATAGTATATCAGTATAACCATCTCCATCAATATCATCAAAAGTTGGAATAAGACCTATTTTCTTAATATCCTTTAGATTGGCAAAGTTCTTTTCCCAAAGCTGAAAAACAGGATTTCCCGGAGTACCAACATTCTTATAATAGGCTATTTGGGAATAATACACCGAATGGAGAATATATCCACTATAATATGAATACTGGTAATATCCATAGTTACCAATGAACAGATCTTCCAAACCATCATTATCCCAATCAAAAAGCACAGGGTAGGCACCTGAGCCAACATCGATCATATCTTTCTGAATAAAAACCTTTTCCACAAATTCAAAATCAGGATTATTATCACTCCCGTTATTGATGTATAGCCATGAACTATTTTTATTTCGTGATGTGACTATTCCGGGATCAAATGGAGATACTATCAAATCTTTTATGCCATCATTGTTTATATCCATGTATGATGGGCATGGCATTGAGAACAGGTTTACAGCATCATCTCCAAGTGGATAAACAGCATCTACTTTGGTAATATATGCATCTTCCAAGGATCCAAAATTATACAATGCCATAAGCTGTGGATAATCTACATCTCCCAATAATATATCAACTAATCCATTTCCATCAAGATCATTAACCAAGAATGTAGAACCAACATGACGCTCCTTTTTCGAAACATCGTACCTAGCATAATTACTTCCATTAAAGCATGTATCAAGATAAACTTGGTTGGATTCATCATTCTCTGCAAAGTGCCCCCAACAATATGTGTAGTGCTCATAATCAAGGGAATCAGGAATCCCGTATTTTTCCATGGACATATTCTTATGCATATCCACAAATGACCCCAGTACTCCAAAAGTTAGTATATCAAGGTCGCCATCATTATCAACATCAGCAACTCCTGGGTAATCGGCATTAGTTACAAATAAATTAACATATCCACCTGGTAATAAAGTTTTAAGAAAAGGATAAACTGCTTGTTCAAATTTAAGAACATTATCACTTACATTTTTGTATACCATCATGGTTCCTGGTCCATGATATGTGAAGATATCGTTCTTACCATCCATATTATAGTCGGCCAGAATAACCCAATTTTTCAATTCTGGTAGAAGATCAGCATACTCAGGACTGTACTGATAATCAATAGCTCCAGCTTCTCCCCCGTTGATAAAGCACATTGGTCGATTTCCTCTTCTATCAAAGGCAAGCATGTCCTTTATGCCATCCAAGTTAAGATCAATTTCACAATATTGAACAGCATTCATTCCACCTGCCCAGGGATAGTTTAGTTTTTCATTGAGCTTAGTATTTTCAACTTTACCGTAAACAGATTGGGCCATTATTTCTGAGGAAAAAACGAATGTCAATAGCAGAAATAAGGAGAATTTTAATACTTTATTCATGGGAATATTGATTGTTATTTCATGTTATCGCAAACATAGTAAATACGAAACTAATAATTCGTAATAGATACAAATATTATACCCAAGCCGCAATTTGTTCTATTTTTGCCATACATTAAAAGAATAAACGATGGCAAAAATTCTTGTTGTAGACGACGAGAGTAGTATAAGGCGCACTCTAAAAGAAATTCTGGAATTTGAAAAACACAATGTGGATGTTGCCGCTGATGGCTTAACCGCACTGGAAATGGCACGGGATAATCCGTATGACGCAATATTATTGGATATAAAGATGCCTGAAATGGATGGTATTGAAGTGCTGGATAAACTTCAAACCTTTATTGATGTGCCCGTTATTATGATTTCAGGACATGGATCCATCGACACTGCCGTAGAAGCAATTAAAAAAGGAGCTTACGATTTTATTGTTAAGCCTCCAGATTTGAACAGATTACTAATATCTGTAAGAAATGCCATCGACAAAAAGGAATTGGTAACACAAACCATCCAGCTAAAGAAAGAAACTTCACATAAGTATGAAATTGTGGGTGAGTCGGATTTCATTGTTTCTCTTAATGAGATGATTAGCAAAGTGGCACCTACAACAGCCAGAGTACTTATTACAGGCGAAAACGGTTCAGGTAAAGAACTTGTTGCCAGGCAGGTGCATGAACAAAGCACAAGAGCAAAGTCTCCATTTATTGAAGTAAACTGCGCAGCTATTCCCACAGAATTGATTGAAAGTCAGTTATTCGGTCATGAAAAGGGCTCATTTACATCTGCCATTAAGCAAAGAAAAGGTGATTTTGAACTAGCCCATGGAGGTACTTTATTTTTAGATGAGATAGGTGATATGAGTTTAAATGCTCAGGCAAAAGTTCTTCGGGCACTTCAGGAAAACAAAATAATTAGAGTTGGTGGTGAGAAGGATATAAATGTGGATGTGAGGATAATTGCAGCCACAAACAAAAACTTAAAGGAAGCCATTGAGCAAGGTAAATTCAGAGAGGATTTATATCATAGGTTAAGTGTAATTATTATTGAAGTTGCACCATTACGTGACAGAAAGGATGATATTCCCATACTAGTGAAGAGATTTATAAATGATATATGTGCATCGCAGGGCAGGCAACCGATTCCGATAGATGAAGAAGCTCTGACTGAGCTACAAAAATTCAGCTGGACTGGAAATGTACGTGAGCTTCATAATGTAGTAGAGCGTATGATCATACTATGCAGTAATTCGATTACTATTGACGATGTTAAGCTCTATGTTAAGCCGTTAATGCTTTAGGAGGATTTGGGTTTTGGTCTTTGGTCTTTGGTCTTTGGTCTTTGGTCTTTAGTCTTTGGTCTTTGGTCTATGGTCTTTGGTCTTTGGTCTTTGGTCTTTGGTCTTTGGTCTTTGGTCTTTGGTGTCATTGATCGCTAGTCATTGACCTCAATCACCTGCCACCTGTCCTCTGTCTCCCGTCTCTGTCACATCCTCTAAAATAGCATGATTATTGTGGTAATTACAGACATAATGCGATTATAACTCATTATTGAGTACCTTTGCAAACTCTTTTTTAGAGATTGAGTTCTTATATATATGGGGTTGACTGGTTTTTGACAGCAAGTTGAAAGGGTAAGTAAGCATGTCGAGCCATGTGATAAAGCTCGTAAATCCGTGTCACAAAACTTTTAATTGGCGAAAACAATTACGCTCTCGCAGCTTAATCGAAGTTTAGTAGATTAGCTTAATCCGATACAAGGTATCTGGACGAGACGGTTCGCAGGTGGAGATACTCAATTCCGGCCTGATCACGAGTCGC
>CALCGQ010000130.1 GCA_937901015.1 uncultured Bacteroidota bacterium
AGCCCTAATTCTGAGGCCATTGTAGCACTTAAATTTGCAACTTCTTTTGAGTGAGCAAGTAAGTTCTGACCGTAGGATGAACGATATTTCATTCTTCCAACAAGCTTAATCAATTCATGATGCATATTATGGATACCAAGATCAATAACAGTTCTCTTACCAACTTCAAGTATTTCCTGTTCAACTTCCTGACGTGTTTTGGTAACAACTTCCTCAATACGAGCAGGATGGATTCGCCCATCAGTAACTAGTTTCTGAAGCGATAACCTAGCAACTTCCCGTCGTATTGGGTCAAATCCTGAAAGAAGAATTGCATCCGGACTATCATCGATAATAATCTCAATACCAGTCATTGCCTCCAACGCCCTGATATTTCTACCTTCTCTACCGATTATCCTACCTTTAATTTCATCGCTTTCAATATTAAATACAGTAACTGTATTCTCAATAGCGTGCTCAGCAGCAGTACGTTGAATTGTCTCAATAACAATTTTTTTAGCTTCACGATTTGCTGTAAGTCTAGCTTCATCTGCAATCTCACGAATATGAATCATTGCTTCTGACTCAGCAACACCCTTAAGGGTTTCAATTAACTGCTCCTTAGCTTGCTCAGCACTGAAACCACTAATTGTTTCAAGTTGTTTAACCTGATCATTATGCATTTTATCAACCTCGGTCTGTTTGGTTTCCAGAATTTGAAGTTGACTATCCAGATTACTTTTTAAAGTGTCTAAATTCTTTTGTTTACGATTGTTTTCTTCGATTTTTTTGGAAAGGCTAGACTCTTTTTGTCTGATTCTGTTCTCGTTTCGTTGAATGTGGTTATTCTTTTCATTGATAACCTTTTCATGTTCGCTTTTAAGCTGTAAAAACTTCTCCTTTGCTTGAAGTATCTTCTCCTTCTTGATTACTTCTGCTTTTTCTCTGGCTTCTTCCAGTAATAAGCTGCTTTTCCTAAGAATGGATTTCTTAAGCAGAGTACTGGTTATAAAGCCACCAACACCCAATGCAAGTGCTGCTGTAATAATTAATAGTAGTGTATCACCCATGGTTTTATTGTTAAGTACCATGCAAAACAGGAGATATAAAAAAAGGCCCTCCGCAACCGGAGTTGGTAAACTCCTAATATAAACGTCTAGGGCTGCCAGTAACTTCGAACGTCCAATGTCTTCCCGAAGGAAAATCCCTGCAAGCAGGTAAATAGGCCTGTTCTAAGATCCTATAAGCTTATCCCTAATTGTTCTAGTGTTGAATTTACAAACTGAATCACGGGGGCACTTAATATTTTAAGAACGTTGATCTATAGTTTCAAATATGAAGTCAATAATTCATCAACCTCACTTAATTTATCTTTCATCTCTTTATCTTTGAAAGACTTTTCTCTTTCTATCTGCATTAAGCCAGAAGCGTATTGCAATGTTACCATTGCGTACAGATCTTGCATATCTTTATATTCAAACGCTTTTGAATACTTAGTTATTGTGCGGTTCACATCCTCTGCGGCTTTTCTAACCAACTCCTCTTCTTCCCTGCTTATCGTTAAGCTATAAGGTCTTCCTCCGATGTCAACTTTTATATTCAGATCTGATTTCATTATCGTTCTTTTTAGATAATGACCTAATCGCCAAGTACCTCAATACACCTGTCTATTTCCTCTATCAAACTATCAATCCTTTTTCTGCCCTCTTCAACACCAAATTCTATCTCTAATGTATTTGCAAGTGTAAATTTAAATATTTCTTTTTGACTTTCTTCTATCTTTATATTTAATTCTTCAATTTTATTTGTCGAAATATCATTTTCTTCCCTTAATCTTTCATTCTCTTTCTTCAGGAAATTGTTGATTTCAATTAATTTCCTAACTTTATACTCTATTCCGGCAATTATTATTTCTTCAGTAGCCATTGAAATGTTTTCAATACTGCTACAAAAGTACGAATATTTGTCATAGGAGTGGATAAAAAACCTAAATACGACTTAAATACCTATCAATCAACGAACAACAACAACAACAAGCCATGCATGAAGAATTTATATATTATCTGTGGAAATACCGACTATTAGAAGGTAAACTTAGTACAAACTCTGGTGAAGAAATTAATGTAATATCAACTGGTACGATAAATAATGATAGTGGTCCTGATTTCTTCAACGCAATGATTGAAATAGGTACCACACGATGGGCAGGAAACATTGAGATACATGTTAGATCATCCGATTGGTTTATCCATAAGCATCACAAAGATGATAACTATGATAATATTATTCTACATGTTGTAAATATTGCAGATGTAGCCATAAACAGAAAAAATGGCGAATTAATCCCAACTCTAGAGATTCAAGGAAAATATAACCTCCACATATTAAGCAAATACCAAATGTTCATAAAGTCAAGAAATTCAATACCATGTGGCCAATTAATTTCAGCAATTAAAAAGATAGAAGTTTATGGATGGTTTGACAAATTGATGGTTGAGAGATTGGAAGACAGATCAAATGAAATTATGACAAAGATTGATAACTCAAAGGGTGATTTGATTGAAATATTCTATCAAAGAATAGCCAAAGGTTTTGGCTATACAACGAATGCCAATTCAATGGAAATACTTGCCATGTCAACACCTCTAAAATTGCTTTTAAAGCATATTGATAATAAGTTTCAAATAGAGGCATTGCTATTTGGTCAATCTGGCTTATTGGAAGATAAATTTCAAGATAATTATGCAAAGGAACTTCTTAAAGAATATCGATTCCTTAAAACCAAATACAACCTCACTCCCATGAACAAAAAAGTATGGAAATTCATGCGAATGAGACCTGTGAGCTTTCCTACGATCAGAATTTCTCAGTTTGCAAATTTTCTATACGAATCATCTGGTTCTTTA
This sequence comes from uncultured Bacteroidota bacterium, assembly GCA_937901015.1. Lineage (GTDB taxonomy): Bacteria > Bacteroidota > Bacteroidia > Bacteroidales > F082. The sequence continues at coordinate 2,886 of CALCGQ010000130.1, forward strand.
ACTAATCTATTTAATTTAAACAAGGTACAGTCAGTTACCAACTTGTTATCTGTTCAAGCTTCTGATTATTGGAATAATCACTATAGATTCGATAAACCAACTCCAAAAAGAGTAAAAAGAATAGGTACATCCACAATAGATGTGCTCATGATAAATAGTATTATTCCCTTGATTTTCGTTTTTGGTAGAATAAAAAGCAATCCAGGTCAAGAAGATAAAGCAATGTCATGGTTATCCCAGATTAAACCTGAATTAAACACGATAACAAGAGAATTTAGTAAATACGGACTATCACCCCAGAGCGCATTGGAAAGTCAGGCTATGAAGCAATTAAAAGATTATTATTGCAGCAAAAAAAGATGTTTGAACTGTAATTTCGGATATATACTATTAAACAGTGATTGACCTAACTATAATACTATATATATTTTGATAATTTTGTGATGAATTAACACTAATATTTTGGATCAGAATAATAGTAGAAGAGAAGTTATAATAGCAGGGTTATTATTTCTT
>CALCGQ010000131.1 GCA_937901015.1 uncultured Bacteroidota bacterium
TTTATTGACAATAATTAGCCGAATCTGTAAATTTAGAAAAAAAACGCTGTACAAGCAGTTAGAGTCAACATTTTAATAAATATTTTATTAACACTTCTGTTAAGAAAATAAATAAAGGCATCAACCCCATATCAATATTAATAAGGGGTTTGGAATAAGATGTCAGAGTTATTGGTCTATTTTGACCTTTCCTTTAGAAAACCTTCGATATTTTTTTCAATCCTGTCAAGAACATTTTCAGAAATTGTTTTCACGAATTTTTCACCAGTAACTTGCTCAAATAATTCGATATACCTATTGGAAATACTCTCCACAATCTCCGGTGTCATCTCAGGAATTTGTTGTCCTTCTTTTCCTTGAAATCCATTTTCCATCAACCATTCACGAACAAACTCTTTTGATAATTGTTTCTGTTGTTCACCTTTTGCAAATCTTTCCTCATATTTATCAGCATAAAAATATCTAGATGAATCAGGTGTATGAATTTCATCAATTAGATAAATCTTATCACCAACTTTTCCAAACTCATACTTTGTATCAACTAATATAAGTCCTTTTTCAGCAGCTATTTCTGTTCCTCTCTGAAATAATTTCTTTGTATAGTCTTCGAGTTGAGCATAATCTTCAGCTGAAACTAATCCTTGTGCAATAATCTCTTCCTTCGAGATATCTTCATCATGACCTTCATCGGCTTTTGTTGTTGGAGTAACTATTGGCTCAGGAAATCTCTGATGCTCTTTCAATCCATCGGGAACAGGAACACCACATATTTCTCTAGCACCTGTTTTATATGTACGCCATGAGCTTCCTGTTAAAAATCCTCTTATTATCATTTCCACAGAAAACGGTTTGCAATAATGTCCAACTGTTACCATTGGATCAGGTGTTGCCATTTTCCAGTTTGGTACGATATCCGCTGTAGCATCCAAATACTTGGCTGCTATTTGATTTAGCACCTGACCTTTATAAGGTATTCCCTCGGGTAGAACTACGTCAAATGCAGAAATTCTGTCACTGGCAACCATTACTAATAATTCTTCGCCAATGTTGTATACATCACGTACTTTTCCGTGATAAACATTTTTTTGATTTTGAAAGTTAAAATCTGTTCTGGTAATTGCTTCTTTCATGGCTATATTATTTATTTTCGTATTTAGTATATGCTTCAATTATTCGTGTAACTAGTTTATGTCTAACAACATCCCTGCCATCCAATTGGATAAATTCAATTCCTGGAATTCCCTTTAATAATTTTTGAGCTTGCAGTAAACCTGACTGCTTTTGCTTTGGCAAATCTATTTGAGTTACATCACCTGTAACAATAAACTTCGAGGACTTACCCATTCTCGTAAGGAACATCTTCAGCTGACTTTCCGATGCATTTTGAGCTTCATCAAGTATAGCATATGCATTACTAAGAGTTCTACCCCTCATAAATGCCAGCGGTGCTATTTCAATGGTATCATCTTCTAGATATGATAAAAACTTTTGTGTTGGTAGCATATCTCTTAATGCATCATACAATGGTTGAAGATATGGGTCTAATTTATCCTTCATATCTCCAGGTAGAAATCCCAGACTTTCACCTGCTTCAATTGCGGGACGCGCAAGTATAATCTTTTTTATCTCTTTATTTTTCAAAGCTCTAACAGCAAGAGCAACTGCGGTATAGGTCTTCCCTGTACCTGCAGGTCCAATGGCGAAAATCATATCACTCTTATCACAGGCGTCAACCATCAGTTTCTGATTTACAGTTAGAGCTTTAATTAATTTACCATGTCTTCCATAAACCAATACATCAGAATCAGCTGTGCCTATAAGGTCGTTATTTTCCGACTCCTCCCCCATTATTCTGCCGATAACTTCTGCATTTATTTTACCAAACTTATCAAACTGTACAAGCAATAAATCAAACCTTTTCTCGAAGATATCCATTTCAGAACCTGCACCGATAAGTTTAATCAAATTACCCCTTACAATAATCTTAAGTTTTGGGAAAAAAGATTTAATAAGGTTCAAATGGACATCACCAGGTCCGTAAAACTCCAACTCATTACCCAAATCCAACTGTACTACCCTCTCGCTCATAGGCTTAACTCAAAATAAATAGAAAATATTTAGATCATCAAAAATATTAAAAAAATACTCAGTATAAAGAGCCAATTTTTATAATTTTGAATTTCGGTTAAGATTGAGTTAATATTATACTGGCAAGGAAGGCATTATTTCATAATTGTGTATGAACCAACGCTTTGTATAATTATATATGAAACAAGTAATGGGAATAATAACTTTAATTAGCGATTGGGGAACCAGAGATTACTATGTCGCTGCTGTTAAAGGTATGATATACCGTTTTCATCCAAAGGCAAAAATTGTTGATATCACTCATCAAATAGAACATTTTAATTCTACCGAAGCAGCATATGTGCTTAAAAACGCTGCACGAAGTTTTCCCGACAATACCATACATATTATTGGCATCAATACAGAAGAATCACTGAACAATGTACATGTGGTTGCACTTTACAATAATCAGTATTTCATTGGAACCGATGATGGTATTTTCTCTCTTATATTTGATCATAAGCCAGAAAAGATCGTAGTTCTTGATATACCATTGGAATCTTCGAATCATACATTTTCAAGCCGTGATAGATTTGCAAAAGCGGCAACTCACTTATCTTTAGGTGGTAAAATCGAGGAATTAGGTCCGGAAAAACTTGAACTTGAAAGTAAAATGCTTTTCAACCCTGTTATACAAGAAGATACACTTAAGGGAATGATCACTTATATTGATAGTTATCACAATCTTGTTACGAATATTACAAGAAGTAACTTCAAATCATTTATTAAGGGCTCTAGTTTTGAAATATCATTTAGAAACAGGAAATATAAAGTAACGGAGATCCATGGTTCTTATGGTGATGTTCGTCCTGGTGAAATAGTGGCATTATTTACCTGCAACGATATCCTTGAAATAGCAATAAATAAAGGAAAAGCCGCATCTTTACTTGGAATTGACAAGAATGACCCCATCGCCATTGCTCGTCATGCCTAAAGACCTCTCATCCACTCAGGTCTCAAATTTGATTGATCTTTAGTAACCAATACATTCACAATTTCACTTATTAACTTATCCTTATCGCGATTAAGTATTCCTTTTAATACCAAATAGTTCGACGCGTGATCACTTCTAAAAACGGTACTATCAAGGTGGTGGTTTTGAATAAACTCTCCCATCTCT
>CALCGQ010000132.1 GCA_937901015.1 uncultured Bacteroidota bacterium
AAATTCAAGTATCAGAAATCAAAAATCCCATCATACCATCTTCAAATTTACAAATCCCAAAAAAAGGAACTACGATGTATGATTATTGATATATGATTTTTGATTCGACAAATCAAAATTCAAGTATCAGAAATCAAAAATCCCATCATACCATCTTCAAATTTACAAATTTACAAATCAGCCCACCTGATCTAGCACTGGAGGGGAAGTATTTGTGTAGGGAGCTAGAGTAGGCCTCTCAACATTGTTGATGGGCTTTTTTCATGGAATAGTCACTACAAATCTTAAATTGAGTTAAATAGTGAAGTTACATTAGTAAGTAATGTATAGGATACTTATTTTTATTTTTTATTCAGGCAACTTCAAACTTACAATAAGGGTTATTAGATTAAACAAGCTTATTAAAAAGGATCTCTTGGAAATAAAAGAAGTTATACACTATTGTAAATCAGGTAATCAAATTGCACAAGGCGTTTTATTCAATGGCCATTATCAACAGATGTACAATTTATCCATGCGCATACTATTCAATCATCATGATGTTGAAGATGCACTTAGTATTTCATTTACAAAAGTTTTTAAGAGTATTCAACGATTTGAATACCGTGGTGATAGTAGCTTAATAAAATGGATTAAAACCATTGTTATCAATGAATCCATAAGGTATCTGAATAATAAAAATAAAATAAGTTATAATGATGACTTGCCTGAATTCGAACCCAATATAAGCTATGATGCCGATATTGATATTGAGCAAGTGTATACCATAATTGAGGCGCTACCTCTTGGTTACAGAATGGTTTTTAACCTTTTTGCCATAGAAGGCTTTTCACACAAAGAAATATCAGAAATGCTAAATATTACAGAAAGCACTTCAAAATCACAATTACGAAAAGCAAGGATTAACATTATTGAAAGAATTAATAAATCTAAGGAAAATGGAAACTAATAAAATTGATTCAATTTTCAAGAAATCGATAGTTGAATCAGAGGACTATTACGAAACAGAAGCAAATAATGCTAAGAGTAGGGTTTGGAGTCAGGTTCAACATCAAAATAAAAAGAAATATATGCCCATTTTATTTCGTTTACTTGTTGCTGCATGTATACTACTTTTTATTTCCACGTCATTTTTACTTGTTTCAAATATTGACACACGAAATAAAATTGATGTACTTATCGCTTTGAATGCCGACATGAAAAAGAAGGCTGCTATGGTTGCCGAAAATGGTCTAATAAATGAAGAATTGCTAATTGCTGCTAATTTGAATTCAGCTGATACAGTAACTATTATAAAAAAGGAGTTTGTTACTAAAACCATTATTCAGAAAGAACTAATCACTGATACCGTTTACATTCAACAAACAGTTTATGTTGAAAATGAGCTCCTTGATGAATCAATAACAGCTATTGACAAAAGTATTCCTACGGATTCAACCTATCAAATTATCGTAGATAATTATGAAAAGGAAATTCTTATTAATAATACCAAAACTTCAAAAAAAAAGAACAAAAAGAAATTTAGACTCAAATTTGGAGGTAATCAAGATTCTGGCAACGGTGGAGCAATAGCTCTTTCATCAAAATTGTAAATATAAAATTTAGGCGCCACAAATAAATCCAATCATAATAATTAAATATTTAAAAAATGAAAAATATAATACAAATATCCACACTTAGCTTACTGTTGCTGTGCAGTAGTTTCATATATGGTCAACAAAATGTTCTTGATTCTATTCGTGTCCAAATTGGAGAAAAAGCAGAATTAAATTTGGCAATTTATAAGTATAAAAACCTAACAGACAACGTAGAAGAGGACTTTAAAAACCTTCAGATAATTCTTAAGGAAACTAAAGAAATCCCTAAAAAAATGTCTTACTCTATTGTTTATGAGCCAAATAAATCAATGACTATTAAGCAAACTGTAGCAAATGAAAAAATAATTTGGGAGAATGGAAAACAAAGAGGATATCAGTTTAACAACCAATGCAACATTAGATCAGACAATTACTATCTAAAAATTCACTTTAATGAATTTGAAGAAATAATTTCTGATAGCCTTATAGCTCTAATACTGGAAGCCATAGATACCACAACCAATATTCAAAACAGATATACTAGAACCTACAACTATACATTTGAGGGAATGCAGTTAATCCATAATAAACAATACGATTCTAAAAGTGGTGATATGGATCAAATAATGCTTAAGCTAGGTGTTGGAGTAAACTTAATAAAAAGTGAACCCGTTATGGATATATCAGCTGAAATGGCTTTTGCATTTAATAAAAAAGGTATACTAAGAAACCAGTATTATGTGTCGTATAATCTACTTTTCGATTTTTTAGAAAAATCAAAAATCAACTCCAATGGTTTTCTTAATATTGGTTACCGAAGAAATTTATCCAATAATGTGGATAAACCTAATTGGCTTGGTGCAGAAGTAGGATACTTAGTGAACCAGCAAGGTGATTTGTTTGGAGATAACACGTTTAGATTAGGTGTAAACTGGGAATTAGGAAGGTATGTTTCTGTTTCACCTCAATTATATTTATCTGACGATTTTACAGAGTTTTATCCCGCTGTGCGAATTGGTTTTGGGTTTTAAATTAGGATAAATGGCAATATATATAATAAATAAATGATATTCCTTTAAACCCGTGAACTGTAGTAAGTCTGACGGGGATGTTGTGCACAAGGACTAGAGTTAACTATGATAAATAAGTTACCAAAGCACAAGTCCTAACTCACATATTCTCAACTACAAACTTGCACTATTGCTAGGTGCCTAAGTGATCCTAAGAATTGGAATCTATTTAGACTGATTCAATGTAACTTAAGTACAATTAATATCTATTTTCGCTGACTTCAAAAATCAATCCTAAAAACGGAATATTATGTCAGAAAATAAATTAGCAAACCCAGCTGTTGTTGGTCTTGCCGGGTTTGGATTAACAACCTTTATCCTTCAATTACATAACTTAGGCTTATGTGGCACTGGTGTTGTATTGGCTCCTGCTTTTATTTTTGGTGGTTTAGCACAATTAATCGCAGGGTTCCAGGAGCAAAAAACCGGAAATAGTTTTGGCTATAGTGCTTTTGTTTCATATGGTGCTTTTTGGATTGGTTTAGGAATAATATGGTTATTGGGACATTTCAATATTTTTAGTCCATCAAAAACTGATGTAGGTTGGTATTTGGTGGTTTGGACCCTGTACACTTTAATTATGTTCGCCATTTCATTACGTATACATAAAGCGATGGCAATTACTTTTGGTCTGCTTCTAGCGGGATTTATACTACTCGACATTGGACATTTTGGTCCATCCATATACAATATAATTGCAGCGTATGTTTTAATTGGTTGTGCATTATCAGCATGGTATATGATGGCTGGAACAATTCTAATGGATGTTGCAGGAAAAGCAGTTCTGCCAATGGGCAAACCTTATTGGAAGAATTAGCAAACTAGTACATAAATATAGAACAATAATTGTAAGTTTTTCATTACCTAGCCGACTAAGTAATTAAATCTTAGTCATGAAAAATACTGTTCTATTTTATTTTTTAATAGCCACATTGTTTGTGGGATGTTCTAAGGATGAAATTCATAATACATTATCAACTTCCAATAACTCCTTTGAAGATGGCTGGTTAGTGCCTTTGGAAGACCTTCGACTGTCAGAAACAGGTAAGGATAGAATACCATCAATCGATAACCCCGGATTTGCCACAAAGGAATTGTTGGATATAGATCCAAATGAAACTGTTTACGTATATCGTGAAGGTGATACTATTAAAGTTTATCCCCAATCGGTAATTAGTGGACATGAAATAGTTAATGATAAAATTGGTGATAATTATTTCGCAATATCCTATTGTCCATTAACAGGAAGTGCTCTTTCATGGGATCGAGAAATAGATGGCACTATTACCGAATTTGGAGTTTCAGGGCATTTATATAACGACAACCTAATTCCTTACGATAGAAACAGCAATAATATGTGGTCGCAAATGCATCTAAATAGAATTAAAGGAAATACAGGAGAAAGTAAACTGGTTTCTAATATGCTACTGACTACAAACTGGCGTACTATTAATTCTTCTTTTCCAGATGCCTTAGTCTTGGTTGATTCATCCGGACATATTTGTAATGATTCCATTTGTGTTAATCCTAACCATGTCTCTAATGAAAAAGAAGGAGTGATTACTAATGTGGCTAGTGGTTATAGTTTTGGAATTGTAAACAATGGTATTTCGAATGGAGGTTTGGGAGCAATGCTGATGAATTATGACAATTTTACAGATTCTGTTTCAGTTATTACCACTTATTTTAGGAATAATGAATTAATTATTATTGGAAGTAGATACCATCAGTTTATTGTTGCATTTATCAATAACTCTGGAAATAGCAATACTAAGTTTCAACCTTTACAAAATAAATTACCACTAATATTTTTTGATAATATGGGCAATGAATACGATATCACTGGAAAAATAGTATTCGGACCAGATATTGGAAAAAGGCTATCATCCCCTATATCCTACTGGGCTCACAGCATTGCATGGGGAGCTTTTTATGATGATAATATTGTGTTTTTAGAGGATTAGTATTGTCTTTTCGCCGTTTTGTTAATACAGTGTTAGCAATTGTTAATTCAAACATCCAATAAATTGATCACAATAGTTAATTTTGCTTTTTAATATGACTAGAAATATCAGCGTCAAATTAAAAACAATTTTAGTACTACCCAGCCTTGGCGTTGTTGCATATTTACTTTATTTGATAAGACGGTTCGACCGTCTTTTTTTTTGTCTATTAATCAACAACTACAACTATGAAACAGTACCGAAAGGCCAAGTTAATTCTTGAGGATGGAGAACTGTATACTGGTTATTCATTTGGATCTGAAGTATCTGTAGCAGGAGAAATAGTATTCAACACTGCTATGACCGGTTACCCAGAAAGTTTAACCGATCCATCATACAGAGGACAGATCCTTGTGTTAACCTATCCTTCAATTGGGAATTATGGTGTTCCGGGAAAAATGTTGGAAAATGGAATGTTGCAGAACTTTGAATCTGAAAACATTCACATCTCCGCACTTATAATCTCCGACTATTCAGAAAAATTCAATCATTGGAACGCATCCATTAGTCTGGGCGAATGGCTAAAACAAGAAAGCATTCCAGGTTTATTTGGAATAGACACAAGGAAGCTTACCAAACATATTAGAGAAAAAGGTGCAATGCTTGCGAAAATTGTTTTCGACGATGATATTGAATTTATTGATCCCAATAAGGAAAACCTTGTTGATCAGGTAGGTATTAAGGAAAGAACAGTATATGGCACAGGAAAGTACAAAATACTTCTTATAGATTGTGGAGTTAAGAATAACATAATAAGATACTTACTAAAATTTGACACAACCATTATCAGGGTACCATGGGATTTTGATTATTCTAATGAAAAGTATGATGGATTATTCATTTCCAACGGGCCTGGCAACCCAGAATCTTGCACAACTACAATTGAGAATTTAAAGATATCACTGAAAGATAACTACCCAATCTTTGG
>CALCGQ010000133.1 GCA_937901015.1 uncultured Bacteroidota bacterium
CTTGTTGATGAGTCATGTCATCAACTTTTTGGTATGTTATTGTTCCGTGATCTTTAAGAACATGGAATAGTTCTGACGGATTGTTTGTATGTACATGTATTCTACATGTTTCGTTGGATCCTGCAACTACCACAGAATCACCATCGTTATTTAGTAGTGTTTTAATAGTTGATTTATCCGAGACAAGTTTCTTAATAATCGCCTCAGTACAATATCTATGTATTATTTCTTCATTTATAATATCCTCACTATGAACTATCGAAATATCATCGTTTTTAACACTAATAAAATCTCTAATGTTATTATCATTAAGGAAGTCAATAACACCTTCGATAAATAATACGAACCCTTTTGCACCAGCATCAACAACATTATTTTTTCTTAGTACCTCTAGCTTGGAAGTAGTTTCTTCCAACGATTTTTCAAGAGTTATAAATGAATCAATTATAACATTACGAAAGTCTTTTAGATTATTTTTCTGATCGTTGATATAATCCGACCAATCTTTAATCACACTTAGCATTGTCCCTTCAACAGGATTTGAAATAGCTTCATAAATATAAGGTATGGAGCCTTTTATGCTTTCTGCAAACTCGTGAAAACCAACCGCTGCCTTGTTTTTAGTTTCCTTGCTTAAGCCGTATAAAAATTGAGCGAATATTATTCCGGAATTACCTCTTGCTCCAATAAGAGCTGCATCAGCAATATTATTAACTGTAGTGATATAGGATTTATTCGGACTTATATTATCGATTACTGCTCGGATTGTTGATGCAAGGTTAGTACCCGTATCTTGATCTTTTACTGGAAAGACATTTATTAGATTAATTTCGGCTTGATGTTGGAGAACTCTGTTTCCTCCTGCCAAAAAAGTGTAATAAAGATATCTTCCATCCAACTGAAGGTTTGATGTATTGCTCATATGTATCTCGGTTGTAGCAAAAATATGAATATTTATCTATACTAAATCTAAATAATAATAAAACAAACTAACAATTGAATTGTTCACTCCTCTATGATATTTCATTAGTTCTATTTATTAGTATCTATAATATAAATTTACTCCTCATCATTCAAATTAAGATCGTTGTATTTAGGTATTTAAGTGGTTAAATTCGTTAAAAAATTGTTAACATGCCGTAAATTAGGGTGTTAATTATTAAAAAAAATTCAAGCTAAGCATTTTTTATTTATATTTGTTCTACATTAATTTATTTAATCCTAATTCTTAAAAAAATTACTATGAAAAAACTAATTACTTTAACACTAGCTCTATTTCTAGGATTTGCTTTTTTTACAGCAGGTGCTCAGGATGTTAAGAAAAAAACCATTGAAGCAGTTGGTACAAAAGTTGAAGCAACCAGAGGTGACAATGCAAATATTATAACTCCTAGACCAACTACTGATGTTGTAGCTGAGAAACCTGAAGCTACTAGAGGTGGAAGTTGTAAAGTAATCGTTGACAACTGGACTGGATATGCAATTGACATTTATGTTGATGGTGTATGGGAAGGTACTGTTGCAGCATGGAGCGATGGTTATACATGGGCTATTCCAGGTAAAACTAAACTATATGGTCTGTCCACAGGAGGAACAACCGAATGGGGACCTACCTATGTTAACTGTAAGAATCAATACACTTGGAAATTGACTAACTAATTAAAGTTTAAAGTATTAAAAAGCATAACTTATACAGGTTATGCTTTTTTTTTATAATTTAGTCTCATACTTGATATTAACTCCCCCTTGATATGAAAAAATTATACTTATTATTATTGTGTGGCATTATGACTTTTTCAACTGTAGGACAATCACTATCGGATGTTCTTGAAGATGCTTTGGCCTCAGTGGTAACAGTTGGAGTATTTAAAACAGACTATGCAAAACATGCCATGGGCTTTCGTGGTGAGAGTGCACCTGAGATGGCCTATAAAAAGGCTTTGGATCTTGCTGGCGCAACAGGCTCTGGTTCAGGGTTTATTATGAAAATTGATGGTGAGTACTATATAATTACCAATGCTCATGTTGTTGAAAATGCATCTGAAGAACAGGGAAGTATATTTGTTTATTCCGTTAATCGGAATAAATATGAAGTGAAACTAGTAGGCGGTGATTCCTTTTATGATGTTGCCGTGTTAAAGTTTGTTGATAAGCCCGGTGATGAGATAGCACCCATAAAATTCAGGGAAAAAGACATTAGAATTGGTGAAAAAGTTTATGCAATTGGCAACCCACTTGGAGAATACCCATATTCAGTAACCGATGGAATTATTAGTGCCAAGAACAGAGTTCGTGGAGGAATGACAGGGAAGTTTGGGTTTTTGCAAACAACAGCAACACTTATCTGGGGCAATAGCGGTGGTCCGCTTATTGATGTAAACGGGGATGTTGCAGGAATTAATTCTCAAATCGCATTTGCTGATGCTCCCAATGGTGATCAAATATTACAATCACAAATAAACTTTGCATTGGAAGCTAATATATCCAAACGACTTGTTTCTGACATTATAAATAATAATGGAAGGGTTGAAAGGGCGTATTTTGGGATTGAGTTATCTCAGAGATATGGATACGAATATAATAGTAGTAATGACTTAGTACCTATTAAAATGGATCAATATCCCGTTGTTTCGGGAATAATCCCGGGATCTCCAGCCGCAAAAAGTTTAGGTGATAAAATTGACTGGATACTTACTAAGGTTAATGGTGAGGGTGTAGCTAGTATTGAAGAAGCACTTGGTGAGTTTGAAAAAGTGTCACCTGGTAGTTCTATTAAATTATCCTTTGAGAATGGTTATTCCACTCAATCAGTTTCCCTAAGAGCTGGAGAACTTAAAAGTCCTGAATTGGAAGCTATTGCCAGATATGTTCTTGATCAAAATAATGATGTAGATGTTAATTATAACCATCCACAAGTGAGCTTTACAATTAAGAGTGATAATCTTTATCAATATAGCGAGAAGGAATTATACAGATACAATCTGGAAGGCAAAAACATGAAAGATAACTATTATATTCTGGCTGCTGGGATTTATTCAGAAAGCTCACAGAATATGTGGTTAATTGAAAATCTCATTGATTTCGGTTCTGTTCTGAAATTAACGGGCTCATCCGGAGTTATCGATATGTATGTAATGAAAGAAGGTGACTCGGCTGATGATATCGAGTTGCTTCGTCAGTATATTTCAGGAGATGAGGATGTTATAAAATCAACACTTTGGTATTAGTATTATAAAAACAACTTAATATTATAACAATATTACTATGAAAAGAATCTTTACACTGCTATTTCTAATTACAATATTAACATTTACAGGATCAATAAATAAAAGCTTTGCAGAATCTGAAAAGCACGCCCTAATTATTGCCATTGGCGATTATGATAGATCAGCAACAGGATGGAGTGCCATAAGTTCAAAGAATGATATTCCATTGATTAAAACTGCATTGATGGGTCAGGGATTTGAAGAAAAGAATATTGCTATACTTGAGGATCAAGATGCAGATAAATTGGGAATTATTAATGCTCTGGATGATCTGTATAAAAGTGTAGATGATGATGATTATGTGGTTATACACTACTCCGGTCATGGGCAACAAATTTCCGATAATGAAAATAGAGATGAAATAGATGGACTTGATGAGGCATTAGTTTCCATTAAAGCTCCATCGAAATATATGGCTGGTGAAAATTATACCGGTGAAGAACATTTACGTGATGAGGAACTTGGGAGCTACATTGATAAAATCCGAGGGAAAGTTGGTAAAGAAGGCCAAGTTTTGGTAATACTTGATGCTTGTCATTCAGGTACTGGAACAAGAGGTATATCTCAAGTTAGAGGTGGTGAAGGTCCACTGATAATCCCCGGTGAAAGTGGAATTGAGGACGGTGAAGAGGAAAAAGGATTTGGAATGAGTGAGACATCTAAATCTCGTGGTGATAGTGAAAATATAGCCCCATTTGTATTGTTTGCAGGATCTAAATTTGATGAGCCAAATTATGAAACCAAGGATGAAAATGGTAATGGAGTAGGATCACTTTCCTTTGCTCTAGCTAAATCATTTTCGGAGATTAATACAAATTCAACGTATTCATCTGTATTTGCACGAATTCTTGAAATAATGTCAGATATCGCTCCCAAGCAAACCCCAATGATTGAAGGTGATATAAACTACAAAGTTTTTAATGGTGAAGTTGTTGAACAGGAATATTACTATTTAATCGATAGACTTGAAAGCGAGAATAGTATAAGTATAACTGGTGGAAATGTTACTGGAGTAAGTGTTGGTGATAAAGTTGGATTATATAGTTCAGGAACACATTCTATAGATGATGAAACTTCAGCATTAAGTGGAGTTGTTAAGGAAACTAACAATTTTGATGCAGTTGTTGAATTCGATTCAAATCATAATATTGTAAATCTAAAATCTTATTGGGTTTTTATTGAAGAGTATAATTTGGAAAATTCATACATGGGTATTTTTCTTGAAGGTTTGGATACTGAATTAAATACAATACTTATCGATAAACTTGATAATATTAACAATATAAGTAGAATTGTGTATGAAGCTGATGAGGCTGATATACTGATAACTACAAAGCCAGATATTGCTGATAAAAATACCAGAGGTAACTCATATATCTATGTGAAATCTATCCAGAATGGTGACATTATTCGATCCATAAACCCTGCTGTTACTATAGCTAGTGATGCTGATAATATTGCAGAAACGGTGAAGGACTATACACAAGGTATGTTCATTAAAAACATTGAATTAAGTGATGAAAATTATAGAGTGGAGTTGGAGTTTATTCCGGTAATTCCTGCAGTGGATGAAAATGGTAATCTTAAAACTGATGAATATGGTAATTATATAGTTAAGGATACACTAGATATTGCAGATTATACAATTGATGGAAATATTGAATTTAGCGAGAGTGATGTGGTAATGATAAAGATCACTAATACTGGTAATGATGATTCATACTTTAGTATTATAGATATCCAGCCTGATGGGGTAATAAATCAGTTTTACCCAGTTGATAATATTAAACCTGAAGAGTGTTTTGTGGAAGAAGGAAACAGTTTTATTCCGCGAGATTTTATTATAAATGGCTTTGGAGAACCTTTTGGTAAAGAGGTTATTAAAATTTTCGCCAATGCTGATGAGATTGACCTAAGTCCTATCATCACAACACGTGGTAAGGGAACAAGAGGAGTAGGAAACAGTCTTGGATTAGTAGTTACCGATTCTTATGCTACCAGAGGACCAAAACCGAAAACAGGAACCGTTTCAAATAAGGATACAGGCTCATCAATAATGTATCCATTTACAATAAAGAAAGATCAATGATACATTATTTGTTACTCAATTTGAGATCGGATTTGGTAACTATATGGTCAGATTTTAATTATACAACTTTGTACAATAAATGAATAGGAACACCTTAATAGCACTCTTTTTTCTGATTCCTTTTTTTGTTTTTGCACAAACAAATGTAAAAGGGCCTAAAATTTCCACAACGAAAACTAGCCTGCCAGCAACAACAAAAGCTATTATTGTCGGAATATCTGATTATGTTAACATAAGGTCTTTGAATTTCGCCCATTCTGATGCACTTACATTCTATAATTTTCTAACTTCTCCAGCCGGTGGTAATGTTGATTCCAATAATATCGTATTACTGATAAATGAAGACGCAACTTCAGCAAATATATATTCATCTTTAGACTGGTTGGTTGATGAAGCAGAGAGTGGAGAACGGATTATCGTATATTTCTCAGGCCATGGTGATCTGGAAACGAAAACAATGAGGCAGAATGGATTTCTCCTTGGATATGATGCACCTGATCATTGCTATATGGCTGGTGGGACAGTGAGTGTTAGGTTCTTACAAGATTATCTTGAAACAATAGCCCAACAAAATGGTGCTGAAATATTGTTAATTACAGATGCTTGTAGATCAGGAAAACTCGCAGGAGGCCAGGAGGGAGCTCAAAATACATCTGCTGCACTTGCTCAGAACTGGCAAAGTATCACAAAAGTACTATCATCTCAGGCAGGTGAATATTCTTTAGAAGCAAAGGATTGGGGAAATGGTGCTGGTGTTTTTACTCATTATCTTGTACAGGGGTTAACTGGTAAGGCTGATCGTAATAAGGATAAAGAAGTAAGCACTCAGGAATTATATATGTATCTACTTGAAAATATTGGTAGAGAAACAAATTATTCACAGAATCCGGTACTAGTTGGTGATATGACATCAACTTTGGCACAGGTAGATAGTTTATCATTTGCACAACTTAACAACAAAAGTATAGCTGGGTCATATGAACTACTTGCATCCAAGGGATTGGAAAGTATGTACAAGGATCAGTTGGATTCAATTACTTATGAAAAATATAGTCAATTCAGGGATTGTTTAGAAAATGATAACTTAATTCCTGAATATTCTGAAAATGAGAATGCCTGGCAGATTTATGAGGGTTTAATTGATGATGATAAAGCTGAAGTCATTCATAAACATATAGCACGTTCATTACTAGCTGCATTGCAGAATGAATCTCAAGTTATTGTAAATGTCATACTATCTACTCATGATGAAAATATCGACTTTAGTGAAAGTAGGGCCAGACTGGAGCTTTCCTATGTTTTTAATATAATTGATTCAACATACCTGCTTTTTGATGATATAAAGGCTCGTTATTTATTTTTGGAGAGTGTACGGGATATACCTGTCGAGGAACAAATAACATTATTAGAAGAGGCCAGCAAATTAAAACCTGATGCTGGCTATTTATATAACAGACTTGGTGTAAGATATCATGAGATTAATGATTATAATAATGCCATTATTGCTTTCAATAAGGCAATTGAATATGTTCCAACCTGGCATTATCCGTATTATAATCTTGGGGGGTCATATAATCAATTGCGTCAGTTTGACACGGCAATTGAGTACTTTGATATTGCTATCAGTTTGAAGCCAGATGAGTATCCTAGCTATGCAAACAAGGGTTATTCACTTCTTGGTAAAGGACTAACCACAGGTTCACTTGATTTGGTGGATAATGCACGACAATTGTTTAATAAGGCAATTGATCTTGGATCGAACGACCCCATAGTATATAACAATCTCGGACTTGTGAACTTAGTTTTAAAAGATTATGATAAATCTATTGAGTACTTTGAAAAATATATTGAATTGGAACCTGATGATTATTCGGTCTATTATAAACTTGGAATGGTCTATAGTGAAACAGAGCAATATGATAAAGCAATAGGACTCTATAAGAAATCAATTGAAAATAACCCTTCTGACTACAAAGCATACGTTTTTTTAGGTCATAACTATTATAATCAGGAAAATTACGCCTACGCAATTGAAGCTTACTTTAAAGTAGAGGAGATAAATCCTGGTTTATATACAAATTACAATGATGTGGCAAAGTGTTTTCGCAAATTGGAAAAGTATGATGAGGCACTGAAGTATTATAATCTAGCCATCAGTATAAATCCCGAAAACAAGTATAGTTATACTGGTTTAGGATATACATACTCACGTATTGGAAAAACGGATTTAGCGGAAGTTTCCTTCAAAAAAGCTATAGAGTTGGATCCAGACAAGGGGTCTGTATATTATGATTTAGCATGCTATTATGCTTTACAGAATGAAATAGCTGATGCATTGTTAAGGTTAGAAGATGCTTTGGAGAAAGGCTATAATAGTTGGGACCATATTGCTTCTGATTCTGATTTACAAAATATTAGAAATCATAATAAATTTAATGAATTAATAGAGAAATATAAATAGACTAACTTTACTGAATTGATACAATTTCTACTCATAAGCGTAATAATGATATTGAGAAGGCAATTTATTTAGTCAAATGAGTTTTTTGTTATGTTAAGAAAAAGCTTTTTAAATAGTTATTTACAGTTTGTTCTACTGTTACTAATGATTATTGGTAAGTCATTTCTAAGTCTGTCGCAAACAAGCACAAAGGGTCCTAATGTTACTATATCGGACGAGATTGGTGTAACTTCGACTAAAGCCCTTATCGTAGGTATTTCCGATTACATGAATATCCGTTCTCTAAACTTTGCACATAGCGATGCTTTAAATTTCTATAACTTTCTTGTTTCTGATGCAGGTGGTAAGGTTGACTCAAATAATATTGTCCTGCTTTTAAATGAGGATGCCACATCTGCTAATATTTATGCATCCCTCGACTGGCTTGTGGATGAAGCCAAAGAGGGAGAAAGAGTGATTATATACTTTTCAGGCCATGGAGATTTGGAAAGTAAAACTATCCGTCAAAATGGATTCTTATTAGGATACGATTCACCTGAAAGTTGCTACATGGCAGGAGGTACAATAGGAGTACGTTATCTACAGGACTATCTGGAGACCATTGCCATACAATGTAAATCAGAGATTTTATTAATAACCGATGCTTGTCGTTCTGGCAAATTAGCAGGTGGACAGGAGGGTGCTCAAAATACAGCTGCTGCCCTTGCTCAAAACTGGAATAATATAACAAAGGTATTGTCGTCACAAGCGGGCGAATTTTCATTGGAGTCTGATAGCTG
>CALCGQ010000134.1 GCA_937901015.1 uncultured Bacteroidota bacterium
TTAGAATTCCTAAATAAGTAGTTAAATACTCATTTGGAGCTAACGTTTCATCAAAGAATATTGGATTGATGGTTAGACTTGGTTGAGTTAGAACCCAGTCTTTAGCAAGAACGCCACCAGCGGGAATAGTAACAGTTTCCATAACTGTATTGTAACCATCTTTTCCAGCAAAACCATCTTGATCTCCACCAAATATACCAGTTAATGAATAATAACCAGTTGCATCTGTAGTAGCAACGCCAAAGCCATCAATTCCAACTACGGCACCACTAATGGTTAAACCATCACCATTCATAACATAACCTTCCATATCACCAGGAGCTGTTAGAGGATCCCAGTAGAATCTTATGTTTGAATAATTGGTTGATGCACCATCGTAATTAGGAGGTGTTTCACTATCAGCATAACCAACAAGCATGCGGTTTACGCTACCAACGGATCTGTGAGTTCGATAATAAGGAGATTCCCAGTAACCATTATCACCCCATAGAATATCAATAATAATATTACTTCCACCTGTGTACACATAGTCAGTAATATCAATTGAATTAGCCCAACCAGTATTTGTGGCGGGTACAAAGTTTCCTGAAGAATATACAAGTGTAGCTCCGGATACATCATAGAATGAACCAGTTGAAAGTGCTGCATCATTTGTCTCCATTATTCGAATCTCACAATTCATTAAATAATTATCAGGAGGACTTGCAATTCTTTCGAAACTATACTGCAATGCAGTAATTAACATTGGTCCTGGTAATTCAGAGGCCAAATAGAGAGTTTGTGTATGACAGTTTTCCCAATAATTGGCAAAATCACCATAGTAGGAAGGATAGGCACCATAACCTGTTCCTGTTCCTATCTCAGCAACAGAAGCCCTTGTTTGATCAAGGTTTCCGCCTTCGAAGGGAACCGTTTCCGGTTCAGTTAACATATTTGTACGATCCATTGAAATTTTCTGTGATTCGGTCAGTTTAGTCGTAGCCTGTCCGAACATCACAGTGGATGATACAAGTATTGTTAACATTAAAACATAACTTGTAATTTTCTTCATGCGTTAAAGTTTTAAATTAATAATAATTGTCTGTATCTAATTTAATTTGGAGACTATTCTCCAAATTGAAACTATTCAAAAAAAATAACAATATTAAAAACAACCGTAACAATCTTATGGTCAGTAAGATGCAACATGATTACCTAATAGATCATTAATGTATTAGGAAATTGTTGACAACAGAAACTCTAATATCATTAATAATAAGACAATTAAATGGCAATTTACCACTACTCTAAAACATGATATTTCTTTATTTATAGTGATTATAAATAGCAGGTAACCAGATAATTTATGAATATGTTCAATTAGCAAAATATGCGGTTTGAAACTAATCTATAAAATTAAAGAAATGAGGGTAACTTTTTTTATTCAACTATAAATCTAAATTGTGATGATGTGGTTGAAGAAGTAATTTTTCCGATATAAATCCCAGGTGATAGAATATCAATATTTATTTTTACTTTTTCACTAAAAAATATGTTATCGAAATTTTCAATTCTGGACCCAAAAACATTATATATTTCGAGTTTACATACTGAAAAATCATCTGAAACATGAATATTTAGCTCAGATGAAGTAGGATTTGGAAATACAATAATATCTAAATCATTACTTGTTGTAGGAGAATTAAGAACAAACTCCATTTTAAAATCGGTTATCTCTATAACTATACCTGTTTCAGTGGGGTAATCTGGACTAACTGTTACTAATGATGAAGGAATTGTATTGTAACCAGCTTTTTCTGCATCAACAATATAACTACCATATGGGATCTCATTAAAATAGAAGTTGCCAAATTCATCAGTTAAGGTATAATCTAGAAGCTTGCTATGATCACTATTATATAATAATACAGTGCTATTCGACAACCCCCCATTGCAAAACAAGTTACTATTATCAGCAAACCAAGGCAAACAGTATATATCTCTAGTTTGAGTAGAATTTATTGGCATTAACATATGGCCAGATATTGATGCCTCACCAATTGGTAAAACAAAATCAACGGATGGAAGATAAATATCAACATCAAAAACATCTGCATCAACAGGCAATAAATAAGCATTTTGCCAGCGAAGCTTATTAGCATAGTATCCTGGTACCAAGTCTTCAAAATTATTAGTATCGGGCAAACCATAAATATAATAATTGCCTTTCATCACTTTTGGAAATCTAAAAACACCATCGGCCTCAGAAGCTTCAAATAGCTTAGCTCGAGTACCGCTATCATTTTCTACAAACGCTACAACAACTCCATAATAAGGGGTTTTTTGACTTGTCCATAGACGCCCTTCGATTGAAAAATGAGGTTCAATAATGATATTAAGGGAATCAAATGCTGCACCACATTCGGAAACAACCATCATTTCTAGTGTAACAATTCCTAATTCCGTGTCGATTGGTCCGGGAAAATAGGTTGCATTAACCAAAGTATCATTATCGAAAATACCATCTCCAAGAGTTGTCCACTTCACAAAACCATAGTTATGGGCCTGGGCATCAATCAATAGTACTCCAGTATCTGCAACTATAATTGTATCATTTCCTGCCATGGCCACCGGATCATCAATAATCCTTAGTTGAAAACCATCTATTAGAGTATCACCACTCGAAATAACAGATAAAGATATGTAGGTACTACCCGTCTCCATATCTTCACTGCCCGGATAATAGGTTGGGAAAAGAGTAACTTCACTATCAAAGCTACCATCTCCTTCGGTTGACCAGTATAACTCATTATATGAAAACGGAACAGTAGCATTCAATATTTCTATTTGTTCTATGAATTTACAAATCACAGTATCCTGACCTGCATATGGGTAAATTTGAGCAAAAGCAAATGGGCTTTCATGTCCTGTAAGTTGCGACTCAAATGTTACTGTGGCTGAGTCAACAGCAGTTAATGCTATTTCATCATAAATAGAAATATCACCTGACATTACTATTTCCGTACTATTACCTAGATCACTTTTGTTACTAAAGGTATAATCCTCATAAGTCCCATAATATAAGTGGTATTTACTTAAATCGGCTTCAGTATTTGCATTCCAAGAAACCTTAACCTTGCTATTCACTATTTGCTTAATTACCTTATAAGGAGGCGAAATTGGATTAATTGTATCTGAAACTATGAGATATGGGACATAATTTATGGAACCTATTTCAGGATTATCAATGCGATCATAAATAAGCTTATTAATCTCAATGGCAGAAGTAGTCCCCCAATAATTCTTATTCAGTGTAATATCCAAAGGTGTATAATTAACAACTATATCCTTCTTCCCAAGATTATTTAATAGGTTATTATACTCGAAATCAGTCCTGGCAACATCCTTAAACCCGAATGTTTCAATACTATTAAGAGAGAAAGTATTGTTTACAATGGTATTCCCAATGGAACCAAAACCTATGGTTAATGCCACCTCATTCTCATAAAAACTATTATTACTTATAAAGCTATTATGTCCTCCATCTTGACAATGCAATGCAACATAGTTATTCCAAAAAATATTATTGATAATACTTGTAGAATCATTGGCCATGAATAAACCATAACCTACATCTGAACCATTATTAATGATAATATTGCGAGAAATTATATTATCAGATGAGCCTGGCCCTCCACTATTATCTACCCAAATTCCATTATTCCCATCTGCTATAATATTATCTGAGATAGTATTGCTTCGAAATAATCCGCCTTCTTCTTTAAAGATATTGATATTTCGATTTTCGTTCTTAATCTTTGTTCTTAAAATCAGGTTATTAGAGGTTGTTCCTAAAAATTCTGAATAGAATTCAACACCATTGTAATTATCTTCAATTATACAATCAACAATATAACAGAAACTGCTATTTAACATACTAAGCCCCAAATCCTGACAATACAACATACAGGAGCCCTCAACAACAATATTTTTTGAATTCTTTATACTAATTGCGGTTTCAGCTTCTGTAATATGTGCATAAGCTATATAACTCTGACTTTCTCCAATAATATTTTGTAAGGTTATGCCATTCCATTTCCAAAACTGCCCCGGATTAGTGTGATAAGGCTCAAAGAACACAGAATCCACATCCGATCCTTTAACCACTAAAGTACCATTGTCGATGATTAACCCTGCTCCATATCTAAACTTCACATGTGTTCCAGCCTCAATGGTTAATTTAATGCCACTAGAAACTGTATAGTCCTGAATAGCAATATATACAGTATCTTTTACAAAAGTACGGTCATAGGTAAGAGTTCCGGTTATATATTCAATTTGAGATTGTGATTCTAAAGCACCAAATGATATTATAACAACCAGTAAACCAGCAATCCAACGAGGGAACACTGCATTACTTATTATAATATTATTTAACACCTTTAATAGCATTCAAAAAAGTTATTGGTGATTAAAAATAATAGATTAATCCAATTTTTATACCTACCCCTGAGATTATTGTAGATTTCGGATAATCTGTAACAATTTCATTGAAATACCTTAAGTAATAAACTTCCGGATTAAAATCAAATTTACTACTCATCCGATATTTTAACCCAATGCCTGCAAAACCGGAAAATGATTGTGCTGCAAAATTTAGGTCAGCAAAATTTACACCTTCTGGTTGATTCAAATCAGGTAAAGCTATTCCATTTTTATAGATTATAAAGCCCACCTGTGCCCCAAGTTTTCCATATACTCTAACATTCTTATTTGCATAGAAATCATATGAAACCGAAAGCGCAAACTCGAGCATTCCAATACGATTTTTTACTGCATAATTATACTCCTGATTATTAACCGGTTTCCATGTTGAATCTGTTACATAGAAATAACTAGTATCATTATTACTTACTGTATAATACTCATCGATTGTATCCGTAACGAAAAAACCGCCTTCCTGAACACTGTAACTATGATCAAACCTTTCGCTAAAATGTGTTAGCTTCATACCACCAGTAAAATTCCAATTATTATGAAGTTTCGTTAGTTCTATACCTAAAGAGAAATTTCTGACATTGAAATTTTTCTCCTGACTCACCAATGAGAAATCTGAAATTATTGGTCCTGCAAAAATATTACCCGCCCAGCCACTTTCGCGAGAAAGTTCTTTATTAAAATAATCAACAGGAATTTCCTTAACCCTATTATTCTGAGGCTTCTTTGGTTTTTCCTTCTCGATTAAAACAGTGTCGTACACGAAAACAGTATCTGTTTTAAACTCTATTATAGTATCGGTAATAATTATCGTATCGTAAACAGGCCTTGTAATATACCTTGTAATAACTGTAGCTGTAGCTGCCTCTGATGCCAGAGGAGGTTGACTTGTATTTTCTTTTTCGAAATCTTGGGGAGTACTTGTTGATCTAAAGATCACGACCTGATTACCTATAACTTTGAACTCATGATTAGTATTGATCAGCAATTCATCCAATATTATTAAAGGCGACTTATCTTGTGCAGAATAGCTGATAATATTTTGAAACAGTTCTTCATCAGAATTATATGAAAAATTAAGATCGGCCTTATTTGCAAGCATAATTAAGGCTGAAGAAAGTTTTTGCTCATCAACAGTAAAATCAATCGTTTCTTTAGACTGCCCCAACATAAATTTAGGAAACCCTAGGAATAAAAGAATAGCCACCACCAATGAAAAAATCAAAGTTGACTTTCCATGCCTTCGATAGTTAATCAGTGGGCTATCATTTTTCAACGATATGTATCTCATCAAATTAGTTGTGATCCTTAAAAATTCAATGCGCTAAAGTACAAAAAAAACTCTTGAGCACACTTCATTGAATTTCAGTCACACCTAAAGATTGCTGTGGATTGAATGAAAATAAACGAGAAAAAAAATGAAATTTTTTAGCGAATTGATACTATATTTTTATCAATTTCATATTCAAATCCATAAATGGTTTGAAGGGTTTCAAAAACACTTTCTGTTGTTTCTTGTTCGAAACGTGCAGTTAGACGATATTCGCTAAGAGAAACCTTTGAATTAACTTTTATATCAAAGTTACTTTCAAGCACTGGTATAACATCTGTTAATGGGGCATTAACAAAATCGAGAATACCTGTTTTCCATGCCTTATGGTTCTCATCAGTATAAATAGTCTTTGAAATATTACCTGATAATTTATTATAAACTCCTTTTTCACCAGGAACTAATATGGTCTGTTCAAGTGTGTTGCCGCTTTCAAGATCCACAGAATAAAATAGAACCTTACCTGTTTCCAGATATACGGTTATCTCATCACTACCTTCATTATTGCAAAGGTTAAAAGATGTACCCAGTACCTTAACCCTAACATTATCAGTAGAAATAATTAGTGGTTTTTCAGGGTTATGAGCGATATCAAAGAATGCTTTTCCTCTAAAACCAACATTTCTGGCATCTGAAGCAAAATTTTCAGGATAGGATAAATTTGAATTATTACTTAGCACGACTTCCGAACCATCGGGAAGCATATAAGGTGAATCAAGCTGAGTTGATTCAGCAGTATAGTAGATAGTTTCAGCTACCTCTTCTTTATCAAACATCATCCAAACTGAAAACATAAGAACGACAGCAGCAGCTACTTTGCTAGCATTTAACAAGAAACGCTTCAATGTAAACCTTTGCTCTATTTCTGCTTTTTCTTCAAAATTTGAACGTAATTTAAAATCTTCCCATCTACTATCAACATCAATTAGGATTGATTGCTTATTAACTTTAGTCGATTCCCAGATCTTTTTATAGTCAGCATACAACATCTCATTATCTTTCGATAATTTAATCCAATTATCAACGGATTTTTGCTCATCTAATGAGCAATTACCCGATACATAGGATACTAATTGTTGTATTTCTGACTCTATATTCATATCAATAAAAAACGAAGTGTTTTATCATAAGACAGTTAAGTCGCGATTTACCCCTACTCCATATGTGTTTTTTTTTCATATTTTTTTTTATACCTATTTTAAAACATCAATATTTCTACATATTTCTGCAGCAATAGCTAACATAGGGGTATATTCTTTTAACACAACCCTCAAATATTTCAAGGCCTTACCCATCTGACTCTCAACTGTTTTAACAGATATTGATAATTGATCAGCAATACTTGAATACTTCAATCCATCATATCTACTGAGCTCGAAAATCTCACGTCTTTTTTCTGGTAATTCTAAGATTGCTTTTTTCAATACTAGACGTAATTCATCGTCTTCCATCTTTTTTTGCCCATCATCAAAGGATAATGAAGTGTTATTATCCTGAGAAACCATATATCTATCCACAATCTTACGCTTGTTAATCTGATTAAGCGCACTATTTTGAACAGCTCTATGAAGATATGCATTAATGGAACTATTAATTTCGATTTCAGCATGCTTTTCCCAGAGTTTGAAAAACACATCTTGAACTATCTCTTCGGCATCCTCAATCTTATCAATATATTTAACACAATAATAACATAAAGGTACATAATATTGCTTGTACAAGTCTTCAAATATGGACCTGTCTCCTTTTTGCAATCCATTAATTATGCTATCGTTATTATCAGTCAATGCTATTTACTATGGTTAATTAATTTTGAAAATACCTAAGGCTCTGCGTTTTAAATAATCTTGTTAATTTTTAGGAATCACAAAAGTATACAATAATTGCAAAAATTCAATCTACTGCACATCTGAAATTTGTTTGAAGTTTATATTATTAAGTTAATAACACGAATTATTAGCTCAACACAACAAGACCCAATTACCATCTGATCAACTACTTCACAATAATAAGAACTAAAGCTATTGCACGGTTATACTTCTGAAATAAAATAGTTATTTGGATTAAAGGGTATCTATTAGTATTAATAAGGTATGATTATTAACAAGTCAATATTTTAATAGCTTTGCGCAGATTTAAATTTTAATATTAAATACAGTAACAACTTCATATCGTGGGCCATATTACTACCATTAGTAATTATATGGGGTAGTTCCTTTATTCTCATAAAGAAGTCGTTATTATATTTCACAGCTGTGGAAGTTGGAATTCTGCGGATAACCATTACTTTTCTTTTTTTACTTCCATTGGCCATAAAGAGTTTGAAAAAGATAAATAAGAAGCAAAGGAACTATCTTATCTTATCAGGAGTGATCGGTAGTTTAATACCCTCCTTTATGTTTGCAATTGCACAAACAGGGATAAATAGTTTGCTAGCAGGAATTCTGAATTCTTTAACACCTTTATTTACATTAATACTTGGGCTGTACTTTTTCAAATTAAAACCCACATGGTATAATATAGTAGGTATTATAATTGGTTTAATAGGGGCGTTGGGATTAATTTATGTTAGTGGCGGCGATCAGGGATTTGTTTTTAATATAAAATATGCTTCACTCATTATTATAGCAACAGTATGTTATGCATTCAATGTAAATTTCATAAAAGTATACCTTAAAGATATCGATACCATAACTATAACCTCGCTGACTTTCTTTTTTGTAGGAGTCCCATCCTTAATATATGTAGTTGCCTTTTCTGAAATACCTGGCAAGTTATTGGATGAGGATAACTTAATGGGTT
>CALCGQ010000135.1 GCA_937901015.1 uncultured Bacteroidota bacterium
TCAATAAGAGAAGTGGCGGTGGCTTTATGGCCCCACGTCAAAGATCAAACAGTCCTATTGAGTGTTCTCCATTTTAGGGGGTTGTTAATTAATATTGGACAACCTAATAATTCTTTTAACTTGCACGCCAGATATTTATGTGGTATATTTTATAAATAAATAAGTTGGGTGGTAATCTGTGCAATTCACTCCTAAGAGAAAATATAAATCTTAACACATTATAATTGATAACTAATTCAAATTTTTAATAATTCAGAATTTAATATGAAAAAAGATCGATTTACTTTTTTATTTACTTTCATAGGCGCAATATTTTTGTCTAGTATATTGTCAGCTCAGGTTACAAATACTGAGGAGTTGATGAGAATATCAAAAGATAAAGATGTAGAATACAATGAAAGAAGAGCCCAAGCTGAGGAATATGCAATTGAGAATAATATCCCAGTAATGTTTGAAAATGACAAAGGTGTTTTCTTTGAACTTCAGTATATTAGTGAAGAAGGAATTCCAATGTATTACAAAACAGACAATAGTAATGCAGCCAAAACAATATCCACTAATAAAGTTTATGCTGGAGGTGGTTCTGGTTTAGACCTTGATGGAACAGGAATGACAGCACGTCAGTGGGATGGAGGAGGAGTAAGAACCTCTCATCAAGAATATGGAGGCAGAGTTGTAAATCCAGATAACCCTTCAGGAACTCATTGGCATTCAACACACGTTGCTGGTACTATTATGGCATCAGGTGTTCAATCATCTGCAAAAGGTATGGCATATAATGCTAACCTAAGAGCTTTTGACTGGAACTCAGATAATTCAGAGATGGCATCTGAAGCTGCTAATGGAGCTTTAGTTTCTAACCACTCTTATGGTTTTGGTCGTGGATGGTCATGGACTGGTTCAGGTTGGACATGGTACGGAACTCCAAGTATAAGCTCAGAGGAAGATTATAAATTTGGATTTTATGATAATGAGTCCAGAGCTTGGGATGATATAGCTGCTAATGCACCTTATTATCTTATTGTTAAGTCTGCAGGTAATGATCGTAATGAAGGTCCAAATAATGGGCAATATCCAAAAGATGGACCCTATGATTGTATTGCTCATGGTGGTATTTCTAAGAATGTTCTTACCGTAGGTGCTGTTCATGATATTACAGGAGGTTACAACGGACCAGGTAGTGTTAACATGAGTTCATTTAGTTCATGGGGACCTGCTGATGATGGTCGTGTGAAACCTGATATTGTTGCAAATGGAGTTGGTCTTTATTCTACAGATGATTCTCATAATGCATCTTATACTTCATCGGATGGTACATCAATGTCTGCACCATCTGCGACTGGTTCTCTAATCTTATTGCAGGAGCATTGGGAAGAACTCAATGGCGCAGGAAATTTTATGCTAGCATCTACTCTAAAAGGTCTTGTGATTCATACTGCTGATGAAGCAGGTATTCAGGATGGTCCTGACTATCAATATGGATGGGGGCTTATGAATACAAAAAATGCAGCACTTAGAATTTCTGAGGATCAGACTATTAATGTAATTGATGAAGTTGTTCTTAGTGATGGTGGTCAGTACGAAATGATACTTAATGTTGATGGCACTGAGGATGTAAAAGTTACTATTTCTTGGACAGATTTGCCTGGTCAACCTGTTTCATCACAGCTAGATCCTCTAGATCCTATGTTGGTGAATGATTTGGATCTTAGGGTGACCTTCGATGGCAATACATATTATCCATGGAAATTAAACCCATTATCACCTGCTTCAATAGCTAGTAACGATAGTGAAAACAATGTTGATAATGTAGAAGTTGTTTGGATTGAAAACCCCGCTGCTGGAGAATATCATGTTGTTATTGATCATGATGGTACCCTTGAAGGCGGAAGTCAGGTTTTCTCAATTATCGTTAGTGGTGTAACATCTACTATTTCTTTACCAACAGCATCTGCAGGTGACAATATGGATGTTTGTGAGGATTCACAAGTACAATTGAATGGTAATGTTAATAACAGTGACAATACACTTTGGAGAACAAGTGGCGATGGTACTTTTGACGATCCTACTATATTAGATGCCATATATACACTTGGTGCAATGGATCTTGAGAGTGGTACTGTTGATTTAGAAATTACAGCCTACGCAATTCCACCATCAAATGATTCTATTTCTGATGATGTAACAATAACTATAATTTATGCACCTTCAGCTGATGCAGGTGAAGATATTGTGATTTGTGGTAGTGGTAGTGCTCAGCTTGCTGGGATTGCAGATAACTACGAATCAACAATGTGGGTAAGCCGTGGTGATGGAAACTTTGATGACCCTACAAAATTAGATGCTATTTACACTCCTGGTCCAGTTGATATTGCTGACGGAGAAGTTAAATTAAGTCTAACAGCTAACGAAATTGAGCCTTGTTTGGATGAATCAAAAGATGATATGTATATTACTTTTGGAATTGCTCCAATACCTAACGCTGGTGATGATGGTACCACTTGTGGTAATATGTCATTTGAATTAAGTGGAAGTGCTGTGGATAACGATGGTGTACTTTGGTCAACTGCCGGAGATGGTACTTTCGATGATGCATCATTATTAAATGCTATTTACACTCCTGGTGGCAATGATATTGCAGCAGGAATGGTTGAATTATCATTAACCGCAATACCAATGCCTCCATGCACAACAACTGAGGTTGATATGATGACTCTATCAATAGAAGATATGCCAAATATTAATGCCGGTGACGATCTGTCAACTTGTGGTAATACATCTGTGTCTCTAACTGGATCAGTTGCAAACCCTCTTTCCCTTGAATGGTCAACATCAGGAGATGGAACATTTAGCAATGGTAGCTTACTTACAACTAATTATACACCTGGCACTGGAGATATTTCCAATGGAGAAGCCGTTCTTAAACTTACGGCTTATTTCTCCGAAGGTTGTGAAACTGGATTTGATGAAGTAATACTTTCTGTAGCTGCCAATGCAGTTTCTGATGCTGGTGCTGATGCAGATGTTTGTAAAGATGGTGCACACACTCTTGCTGGTATAGCAACTAATTATACAGGTATACTATGGACAACTGCTGGTGATGGTAGTTTTGCTGATGCAAGTGTTATTAACACTGATTATGTACCTGGAACTGGAGACATTAGTTCTGGTTCAGTTGTACTTACATTAGAAGTTACTCCTGAAGCTCCTTGTTCTGAAATTGTTTCAAATAATATGACTTTAACAGTTCTTGATTGTGATGCAATTGGTGAAAATCCAGCCAATAGCCTCGGATTCTCAGTTGTGCCTAATCCAATTGATAATCAGTTTGTAATTTCAACTGCTGATATTGTTGATGGAAATGTAACAGTAAGAATTATTGGTCTCGATGGTAAAACTGTATTTAATAAGGAATATAACGTTTCAGGTGAAGTATTTAACACAAGTATTTCTACTGTTTCTTTACCTGATGGAGTTTACTCCGTATTGGTTAGTTCGAAATCAAAAGCTGGTGTGAGTAGAATTATTATTCAACACTAATCAGTTTATTAAAATATCTTGAATCCTATTATGTATTGGTTTACATAATAGGATTCTTTTTATTATTAATTTTGGTAAAATTGAAAAAATGAAAAGATTCTTTATTATAGCTCTGATGATTTTAATTCCGATCATTTATGCATGTAAGGAAAAGAAAGTAACTTACTCTGAAAGTGGTTCTACAATTGATTTGGCTGTGGGACAGATTCTTAAATTAGAATTACCTGCCAATGCTTCTTCCGGTAATACCTGGAGAAAGATTGCTTATGAAGATTCGGTTCTTGCCCGAAATGGAAAACCAAATTATTTGCTTGCAGATGACAGAATTGGTTCTGCGGGAGTATATTACTATAAATTTAAAGCTATTGGACCAGGAACTTCCAAATTACTGATGGAATATGGTTCAAAGTATGATGATGAAAAAAAACCAGTTAAAATATTTGAACTAACCGTTAATGTGCATAAGATTGAATAGATTGATGGATAGGATAATTGATCTTTGAGAAATCAATTCAAAACAAGGCTACCTAACTCATTAATCTTTATTATTTTTGCCAGCTAAAATTATTGAATATGTTTGAAGGATTAACCGACAGGCTCGACCGGTCGTTTAAAATATTAAAAGGTCAAGGTAGAATTACCGAAATCAATGTTGCCGAATCAATTAAGGAGATTCGTAAGGCTTTAATTGAGGCCGATGTTAGCTTTAAGATAGCGAAGACGTTTACCAATGAAGTTAAGGAAAAAGCTTTAGGTGCAAACGTTCTAACAGCTCTTAAGCCAGGTGAACTCATGACTAAGATTGTTCATGATGAGCTTGCTGAGTTAATGGGTGGTGAGCAAGAGGATATTGATATTAAAGGTAAACCTGCTGTTATATTGATAGCTGGTTTGCAAGGATCTGGTAAAACAACTTTTTCAGCTAAACTTGCTAATTACCTTAAATCCAAACATGGAAGAACTCCATTGATGGTGGCTGGTGATGTTTATCGCCCTGCTGCTATTGAGCAGTTAAAAGTGTTGGGAGAGCAAATAGGGGTTGAAGTTTATAGCGAAGTAGATAATAAGAATCCTGTTGAAATTGCCAAAAATGCCATCAAGCATGCAAAAGAAAATGGGAAAAACATTGTTATTGTCGATACAGCTGGTCGTTTGGCTGTTGATGAACAAATGATGAATGAGATTACTGATGTTAAATCAGCAATCGATCCCAATGAGATTCTGTTTGTAGTTGATGCAATGACAGGCCAGGATGCTGTTAACACAGCTAAGGCATTTAACGAACGTCTTGATTTTGATGGTGTAGTTCTAACAAAATTAGATGGTGATACCAGAGGTGGTGCTGCCCTTACCATTAAATCAGTTGTTAACAAACCCATTAAGTTTGTTGGTATTGGCGAAAAGATGGAAGCCATTGATCTATTCCATCCATCTCGTATGGCTGATCGTATTCTGGGAATGGGTGACATTGTTACTCTTGTTGAAAAAGCACAAGAACAATACGATGTAGAGGAAGCTAGAAAGCTCCAGAAAAAAATAGCTAAGAACCAATTTAATTTTAATGATTTCTTGAAGCAAATTCAACAAATCAAAAAAATGGGTAACGTTAAGGACCTTATGGGAATGATTCCCGGTGTTGGTAAAGCAATTAAGGATGCTGATATTGACGATGATGCATTTAAAGGAATTGAAGCAATTATACACTCAATGACAGCTGAAGAGCGTGAGAATCCAAAAATTCTAAATGGCTCCAGACGAAAAAGAATTGCAAGAGGTGCTGGTACTGATATTCAGGAAGTAAATCGATTGATCAAGCAATTTGCTGAAACCAGTAAAATGATGAAGATGATGACTTCAGGTGGTGGCCGTAAGATGGCTAATATGATGAATCAATTGAAGAGATAGTAGTTCTCGGAACAATTAAACTGATAACAGATGATTGCTAAGATTATTGATGGAAAACTCATCGCTAAAAAAGTTAAAGAAGAAATCAAAGCTGAAGTTGCTGAACTAATTGATGATAATAATGATACACCACATTTAGTAGCAATAATTGTAGGTGAAGATGCTGCAAGCCAAACATATGTAGCAAGTAAAGAGAAAGCTGCAAGAAACGTTGGTATCACATCATCTGTATATAGATATCCTGCTGAAACAACAGAAGAGGAATTACTTAATACCATTGATTTTATTAATAATGATGATGAAGTAAATGGCTTAATTGTACAACTTCCATTACCTGATCATATTAATGTAAATAAGGTAATCGAACATATAAGTCCTGATAAGGATGTAGATGGTTTTCATCCTATTAATGTTGGTAAAATGGCCATCGGACAGCCTTCCTTTATTTCAGCTACTCCAGCAGGAGTAATGGAGCTATTGAAAAGATATAAAGTTGAGACCGAAGGAAAACATTGTGTGGTTCTTGGAAGATCTAACATTGTTGGTTCACCTCTAAGTATTCTGATGTCGAAGAAAACTAATCCAGGAAATGCCACTGTTACCATTTGCCATAGTAAAACACATGATCTTCCATCTATAACCAAACAAGCTGATATTCTCATATGTGCCATTGGTAGTCCTGAGTTTGTTACAGCTGACATGATTAAGAAAGATGCGGTTGTTATTGATGTGGGTATTCATCGTGTACCTGCTGATACTGAAAAAGGCTATAAAATTGTTGGCGATGTTAATTTTGATGAAGTTAGCAGAAAAGCATCTTTTATAACTCCTGTTCCTGGTGGTGTTGGACCAATGACCATTGCAATGTTGCTAAAAAATACTTTGTTATCATTTAAGAAGGAATTCAATCAGTAAGTTAACTATTAACTTCAATAGATGATTGAAATTTTTCATTTTATTGATACTATGAAAAAAGTCTGTTTTTTATTTTTACTTTCAATAATTTTTCTGGCAAATACTGGATATACACAGGTTATGGGTTGTACTGATCCTAACTCCAATAACTATAATCCTTCAGCAACTCAGAATGATGGTTCATGTACTTATAATATGACCATCTATAATCCTCCCATTAAATACTTATTACCCGACGAGATAGAAGAGTCATCTGGTTTAGCTTACCATAATGGTAGATTATGGACTATAAATGATAGTGGTGGGTTACCAAAATTATATGCATTTGATACAGTTACAGGTGAAATAATTCAAAGAATAACAGTATTTGGTGCCCAGAATACTGATTGGGAGGCGCTTGCCGATGATGATGTATATATTTACATCGGTGACTTTGGAAACAACGCTGGTACACGAGATGATTTGAAAGTGTTTAGATTGAAAAAGGCTGATATACCTGATGATGGTGATGCAAATGTCAATTCTGATATTATCAATTTCTCATACTCTGATTATTCAAGTGATGATGTAAAGAGCAAGAATCATAATTTTGATTGTGAAGCTTTAATTGCTACAGATGAATGGCTTTACCTTTTTTCTAAGAATCGGGGAAATCAAAAATCAAAACTCTATCAATTACCAAAAAACCCGGGTGATTATACTGCCCAGCTTATCAATACATTTAATACATCGGGTTTAATTACGGGAGCTGATATAAATCTGGAAAAGAACGAAGTTACTTTGATTGGTTATGTAGATCAGTCTTGGGTTCCATTCGCATGGTTATTGTTTGATTATGAAGGAGATGGGTTCTTTTCAGGAAATAAGCGACGAATTGATATGCCGAATATTGTGGCTTCACAAACTGAGGCTATTGTATATACAATTGGTAGAAATGAGATAGTGACTTCCGAGGGACATATACTGTTTTCACAGTCGGCTTATGATTTCAACTCTGGTAAATGGACTGAAAACTCTCCCTCAGGGATGGAAGATGTTCAAGCAGGTCAGTTTGATTTTGTGCTTAGTCCAAACCCTGTGAAAAAGAGTAAGATAACAGTGGAAATTTTACGCTTACCAATTGGTGAGTATGAACTTGCAATATATAACTCAATGGGAAAACTTGTGGATTCGAACAAGTATACCTTGAGTAGGAAAAGTGGAAATACTAAAATTAAGATCAAAGTAGGTAAGTACCCCGCTGGATATTATTTTGTGAGATTGTCATCAGGAAACCAAGTTGTTGAAAAGAAGTTTATAAAGAATTAAATGGCAGAAACACGCGATATATTTAATGGGGGTGATATGCTTCCCGTGATGGAAGAATTTTATACACTCCAGGGTGAAGGTTATAATATGGGTAAAGCTGCTTACTTCATTCGTGTTGGTGGTTGTGATGTTGGATGCTCATGGTGCGATTCCAAAGAATCGTGGAATGAAAAAATGTTTCCTCCTGTTGAGATTGAGAAAATTGTTGAAAATGCCATAAGTGCAAATGCAAATACTGTAGTAATAACAGGTGGTGAGCCTTCTTTGTATCCTCTTGATAAATTAACAAATTTATTACAGGAAAAAGGAATTACAACCATGGTGGAAACATCTGGTGCACATGATCTTTCTGGCCATTGGGATTGGATCTGTTTGTCTCCAAAGAAATTTTCCCCACCTCGAAGCAGCGTTTATCCTAAAGCCGATGAGTTGAAGGTTATCATCAAATACGAAGCTGATCTAAAATGGGCTGAGATGAATGCAGAGCTTGTTAGTGAAAAAACCATGTTGTTTTTGCAACCCGAGTGGAGTAAAGTACCTGAAATAATGCCTCTATTGACGGATTATATTATGAAAAATCCAAAATGGAGAATGTCTCTCCAAAGTCATAAATACATGGGGATTCCTTAGTAAGAAGCTATTCTTAAAAGGGTTTTATCATTTCGAATTGTTTTCCTTGATGTTCAAAGTTTAATTTCTTAAAGAAGCTTGTCATAGATTCGCAATCAACGTCTGTGTTTATTGCTTTAACTGAATGATAATTATTCAGTTTCAGTATCTTGGATACCAGAGTTGTTCCGATACCTTTATTGCGATATTGTTTGCTAACTGCAATTTGACTTATATCACCTGTGGCAGATTCAAGAATACAATATCCAATAATGTTATTCTCAAAGTAAGCACCCAAAAAATCAAATGTGGCTATTGACCTTGAGATTGCATTAAAATCATTCTGCCATGATGGGTGAAAGTCCCAGAAGTCGGTGCATTTACTAACCTCATCTAAGTTCGATTTATTGTATTTAATATCACTTTTAACCTTGTTGCTTTTGTCATTTAGTAACTCAGTTGATTGTCCAAAATAATTAAACTCTCTTATTACTTCAAAACCAAGTTTTGAATAAACAGATACAGCTTTTGTATTATGCTGAAGTACTTCAAGTAGATATTGTTTAACCCCTGAATCTTTCAAAAATGGAATAGAATAGTTAAAAATATCAGTTGCAATACCTTTTCCTCTGTAATCTTTGATTGTCCCAGTACCCGTATCGTATGCTGTAACTATTCCATTAAAATTTCCTATACCATTGAGTGTAAATGCTATTAATCTATCATCCACAAAACAACCAAAAGATAGTTTCTCGATAAAGCCTCTTCTCACAAGCATTCCGATGAGTTGATCCTTCGTTAATTGCATTTCATAATCTGCAAATGCCTCCTTAAATGAGTCGAAAATTTGATCGTAACCTATTCCATCTAATGACCTTATAATTTTCATAATTAATTACTTTTAATATAATTCTATCTCATTAGCCATTTTAATATTCGAAGTTTTGTTTTGCCATATGGAGCATAGC
>CALCGQ010000136.1 GCA_937901015.1 uncultured Bacteroidota bacterium
TGTACATTGTATGCACCGCACATATCAAGAACATCTATTATAGGAGTACCCCACTCCACTTCATAAATACCAGGATAATTACAATCACCCGAAATACTTAAAATCTTAGTACCTGCAGATGCTTTATTACCAATATTTAGGAACCAATCTGATCCATTGGTTAATATTTTAGGGATAAGAGCTAATGTTTCAACATTATTAACTATTGTTGGATGGTTAAGATAACCTCTTTCCACTGGGAATGGTGGTTTATCGCGTGGTTCGCCTCTTTTACCTTCCAATGACTCGATCAATGCGGACTCTTCACCACAGATATATGCTCCGGCTCCGAGTTGAATTCTGATATCAAAATCAAATCCTTCAATACCATTGATGCTTGTGCCAAGAACATTCTTGCTTCTCATGTCATCAAGAATACCGTTTAGGTAATTCAATAAGTACTTATACTCATAACGTAGGTATAGTAAACCAATATCAGCACCAACTGAATATGCAGCAACTACCATTCCTTCGAATACCAACTCTGGAAATTCTGTAAGGATAACTCTATCTTTAAATGTACCTGGTTCACCTTCATCAGCATTACAAATAATCACATGGTGATCTCCTTTAGCCTTTCTACCAAATTTCCATTTCAAACCAGTTGGAAATCCAGCACCACCTCTACCACGAATATTTGAATCCTCAACGATTTCAATTATTTCTTCAGGTGATTTTTTTCCAATCATATTTTTTGTTACATCAAAAAGGTCATAATCGTGAGTTAATAAAGTTCCACGACGACGAATGTTATTGCATACCATAGAGTGAATTTCAGGAAGTGCATTCCTACCACCGCCATCACCTTCATAAATAAGCTCTTTGATATCTTTGCCACCTCTAAGATCTTTTACTATCTCTTTTACTCTATAAGGAGTTAGTCTTGTGAACATTTTACCATTAATAATGGCTGCAGGTTCTTGATCATTCATTCCAATACATGATGTAGGGTATAAACCAAATTGTCCATCATCACTTACCGAACCTTCAGTAACATTGCACTCCTTCTCAAACGCCTGAAGAACAGATTCTCTACCGTTCATTTCAGCTGTTATGCTATTGTTAAGGTAAATATTAACCTTTCCTTGAGGTTTGCTTGAATAAAAATGGTAAAAAGAAATAACCTCTCTGACTTCTGAAGCAGATATGCCAAGCTCTTGATGCAGCAACTCTATAGCCTCACTATCAACATAGCCAGCAGAACTCTGAATATCATGTAATATATCCATGAGTCTGGTTTTGTCTTTTTTATAATTACTAATAATTTCAAGAATTTTTTCTTTCATTGATTTGGATTTAATTGTAGGTAAAAGAAATATTTTTGTACTGTTAATTATTTAACAGCAAATATAATTATTTTTATGTTAATCTTTTCACAATAAATGAATTTATAATGAATTTAAATTAGTTTTGTGCAACAATTATTTCAAACAAATGACTGTAGCTAAAAGAATCATTATCAAAGGTTTAGTACAGGGCGTTGGTTTCCGCCCTTCCATATATCGTATGGCAATTTCGCACAGGCTTTTTGGAACAGTAGAAAATAACAATACAGGAGTAATCATTAATGTCGAAGGCGCCATAAATTCCATTGAAAATTTCATTTCTGAGCTACCAACTGGAACTCCTCTTGCATCCAAAATTTCAAGCATAAATATTGATGAAATTGACTATATCGGTTATACTGATTTTAGCATCACAAAAAGCACATCGCAATCAAATGAAGTAACAGAAATCAGCCCTGATATTGCAACATGTGATGAGTGTTTACAAGACATAAAAAAACAGAAAAACAGAATAAATTACGCGTTTACAAATTGCACCAATTGTGGGCCAAGGTTCACTATAATTAAGGACCTCCCATACGATAGGCCTAAAACAACTATGGATGTATTTCCAATGTGTGAGCAATGTAATAATGAATATGTTAACATCCTGGATAGAAGATTTCATGCTCAGCCAGTTGCATGTAATAATTGTGGTCCCCAATACACTCTTCATCAGAATAATAGCCAAACATCTGAGATTTCTGAGATAATCAATAAAACTTCTGAATTAATTTATAACAATAAACTACTAGCTATAAAAGGATTAGGTGGTTTCCATCTTGCATGTAATGCCTTCTCAGAAGAATCAATACAATTACTACGAAAAGCTAAATCACGAGACGGCAAACCCTTTGCCTTAATGTTCAAAGACATTGATAGTATTGAGAAATATATGAATGTAAGTAAGGTGGAACATAACTTGCTAACCAGCTGGAGGAAACCTATTGTACTCCTAAAACAAAAGGAACTCATATCAAATTCCATTAGTATTGGTCTTGATCGAGTTGGTGTAATGCTTCCATACATGCCATTTCATCACATGCTGTTTGAAAAACTAAGTATACCTGCCATAGTTCTGACAAGTGGAAATATTAGCGATGAACCCATTATAATCTCAAATGATGAAGCATTAAGTAGTTTACACAGAATTTGTGATGCAGTAGTTACATATAATCGTGACATTTATAACCGGACTGATGATTCTGTTACCAAAGTAATCGGAAACAGAGCCAGATTAATAAGGAGGTCTAGGAGTTATGCTCCTTCTCCAATCGAGTTAAATATTAATACTGAAGGAATCTTTGCGGGAGGTGCGGAATTAGTAAATTGCTTCTGTATCGGTAAGGGGAATCAGGCTATTATGAGTCAGCATATTGGTGACTTAAAAAACCTTGAAACTTTAGAGTTTTATGAAGAAAGTATAGAAAGATACTTTAAAATGTTCAGGTTTAAACCTGAAATGGCAGTTATGGATATGCATCCAGACTATTTATCATCAAGATTTGTTGAATCATTAAATATTCCTAGCACAAAAGTTCAACATCACCATGCTCACATAGCATCTTGCATGGTTGAAAATCAATTAGATGAAGATGTAATCGGAATTAGTTTCGATGGAACAGGGTTAGGTGATGATGGAAACGTTTGGGGAGGTGAGTTTTTTGTATGTAACCTAGCAGAATATTCAAGAATTAACCATTTTGAGTACATACCTCAACCTGGTGGTGATGCAGTATCGAAGCATCCTTGGAGAATGATGGTTTCCTATCTATTACAATATTTTGGAGAAGATATTTTCAAAAATGAAGCAATTTTATTCAAAGATATCGACAATCAAGAATTATCCACCTTACTAAGCATTATAAAGAGTAATATAAATTGTCCGCTAACTAGTAGTTCTGGGCGTTTATTTGATTCCATAGCTGCCTTACTTGGAATATGTTTAAACGCTACATACCACGCCGAAGCACCAATGCAATTGGAGTCTGTGGCTAACTATAATATTGATGAGAAGTACTCCTATATGATAACTGACATTATTAGTTTTAAAACTACTTTTGCAGAAATTATTAAGGATTTAAATAGCAACATTGGAATTTCTGATATTGCTGGAAAATTTCACAATACCATTGTTGATATTATTATTAATATCGCAGTTAATACAAGAAATGAAACCGGAATAAAAAAAGTGGTTCTTTCTGGTGGCTCATTTCAAAACAGCATTCTTCTTGAGAAGGCTGAGAAACTATTATCAGAGTCTGGTTTTGAGTATTTTACTCAAACAGAAATACCATCAAATGATGGTGGCATTGCTCTCGGACAACTTGCAATTGCTGCAAAAAGAAGAGAGTTGAATATTATATAAGAGAATTATTAAACATTAATTGAAAAATTAAAAACAATAATTATGTGTCTAAGTATACCTGCACGCATTGACAAAATTGTGGATGGTGTTGCAACCTGTTCAGTAGGAAAGTCAAGCTATAATACCAGCTTGGATTTAATTCCTGATGAAGATGTAAAAGTTGGAGATTATGTACTAATTCATACTGGTTTTGCCATACAAAAAATTGATACTGAGGAAGCAAATAGAATTCTCAGCACCTTTGATGAGTTCAGAGAACTCAATGAAGAAATGGATAGGGAAGAACAAGAGCAAAACAAGAGAATAATCTAGAGTTATGAAGTATATTGATGAATATAGGAATAAAGAAATTGTCCAGTATTTTGCAGGTCAGATAAAGAAAATATCGACAAAACCAATTAGGTTAATGGAAGTATGCGGTGGTCACACCATGTCAATCCAAAAATTTGGACTTCCATATTTATTACCAGATAACGTAGAACTTGTATCAGGTCCAGGATGCCCTGTTTGTGTTACAAGTCGTGAATTTATTGACCGTTCAGTTGCTTATAGCCGTCTTGAAGATGTTATCATCACCACATATGGTGATCTTATAAGAGTTCCGGGATCAAGCTCAACACTGGAAAAGGAGAAAGCTAATGGTGCTGATGTCAGAATTGTTTATTCGATTCTTGATGCAATGCTGATTGCAAAAAAAAATAAGAGTAAAAGAGTAATATTTCTAGGAATAGGTTTTGAGACAACGGCTCCTTCTTCAGCTGCAGGGATATTAAAGGCCAAAACGGCAGCACTAAATAACTTCTATGTGTATAGCGCACATAAGGTTATGCCTCCTGCTATGGAAACTCTAATTGATGAAGGTGTTAAAATTGATGGCTATGTTGGCCCAGGACATGTTAGTACAATTACAGGGCAGGGCATCTATGAAAACATTCCACGTAAATATAACATGGGTGTAGTAATAAGTGGATTTGAGCCTGTGGATCTAATGCAATCAATTCATATGCTTGTTCAGCAGATCGAAAATAATGACCCAAAGGTGGAAATTCAATATTCCAGAGTTGTAAAACCTGAAGGTAATGTTGTGGCTCAAAAAATGCTGGATGAGATTTTCGAACCACGTGACGATTGGTGGAGGGGTTTAGGTATTCTTGCAAGTAGTGGTCTGGGAATTAGAAAAGAGTATGAGAAGCATGATGCAGAAAAGATGATAGAGGTGGAAGTTGAGGAAACCAGAGAACCTAAGGGCTGTATTTGTGGATTAATACTTCGTGGTGAGAAAAAACCCAAAGATTGTAAACTCTTTGGTAATGTTTGTACCCCAAGTGATCCCGTTGGAGCATGTATGGTATCCAGCGAAGGATCATGCCATGCATATTATTTATACAATAGGTAGTGAAAAATATATTTCTTTAAGAGCAATGAAAAGTACTGATGATAAAATACTTCTAGGACATGGAAGTGGTGGAAAGCTTAGTCATGAATTGATTACTAACCTTTTTGCAAAACATTTTAGCAACCCGATTCTTGAGCAACAATCAGATTCTGCCATAGTTAATATTGCAACTAACAAACTTGCTTATACCACCGACTCATTTGTGGTTGATCCTATCTTTTTTCCCGGTGGAAATATTGGGAATTTGGCAATTGCTGGAACTGTTAATGATTTAGCTGTTTCAGGTGCTACTCCAAGATATCTAAGTGTTGGTTTCATTATAGAAGAAGGTTTTTCCTTAGCTAAGTTAGAAGAGATAGTGATTTCAATGGCTCAGGATGCAAAAGAAGCAGGTGTAATAATTGTAACTGGTGACACCAAGGTTGTGGATAAGGGCAAATGTGACAAGGTATTTATAAATACTTCTGGCATCGGAGAGATCGATGAAGTTAGAGTGAAGATAAGCTCAGGAGAAATGATTAAACCTGGCGATAAAATAATCATTAATGGCAGTATTGGTGATCATGGAATGTCAGTAATGGCTGCTAGAAATGAGCTAAATATCCAAACCTATATTGAATCGGATTGCGCATGTCTAAATAATCTAATATCTGACGCTTTACAGGTTAGTAGCAAAATCAAATTTATGAGAGATGCTACACGAGGTGGACTGGGTACGGTTATTTCGGAGTTGGTTAAAGGATCTAACTTTGGTATCCAAATAGATGAAGAAAAACTAACCATCCATGAAAATGTAAGAGGACTCTGTGAGCTTCTAGGGTTTGATCCTATTTATGTTGCCAATGAAGGCAAGGTTGTGATGGTTGTTGATAAAGACGATGCAGATAATGTACTTTATAGTATAAAAGAAAGCCCCTTTGGAAAAGAGGCTTCTATTATCGGTGAAGTTACCAATGATCATATTGGACTGGCATGGTTAAATACCAGTGTAGGTGGTAAACGGATTATCGAAATGTTGAGTGGTCAGCAATTACCAAGAATTTGCTAGTTACCAAACTCATTATAAAACTTTGTAAGCTCAGTGGATAGATCACTAAATGCCACATAATGGTTTGAACAGCCTTTACGTGAACAAATATTAACCCTTCCTCCTACTGCAAGTACAAAGGAAACCATTGGTGCATCGCAAAGTTTGCACTCTTCGTTTACAAGTAGTTCTTTATTACACTTAGGACAATAGAAATCAACCACTGTGTTATCTTTTATCTCAATATTTGCATTATGGTCGAAACACTCATAGACTGAACAAATATGTAGTACACCTCTATCTTCTGGCGTAACAATATTTAACTTAATTGACGGGAATCCATGTAAGATTTTATCATTATCCATTAGTGAAGTCAAACAATGCGGACACTGCACATTTAATGATATTTGTTTCTTCATAAATAATTTTTTTTAAAGGTTAGAATTCACAGCTAATATAATTAAAAAAAGTGGCTGTGAAGCAGTGAACAGTTAATTAATAATGAATTCAAATAGTTAGTTAATGATTCACAACACATATGAAAAAATAGAGTAAATAATAATTATACAGAAAAACAGATTTAATTATTTCCAGTTGGTGGATTTATTAGATTTGCAAAGTATTTAAAAATTAAAAATTAGGCATTATGTGTGGAACTTGCGGATGTGGAGAAGATAACCATGTAACATATTCAATACCAGGAGAAACTGGTCACCACCATGGTGGTGGACATCATCATCATGAACACCATGATCATAAAAAGAGTGTTAGTAAGGAAATTCAATTGGAAATTGATGTGCTATCGCAAAACAATTTAAAGGCAGAACGTAATAGAGGGTATTTTGAAGCCTTGAATATTTGGGCTCTTAATCTTGTAAGCTCGCCAGGTTCAGGAAAAACGAGTTTGCTTGAGAAGACCATCAAGGAAATGAAGAAGGATCTGGATTTTTATATAGTTGAAGGTGATCAGCAAACCAGTAACGATGCAGATAGAATAAAAGCTGCAGGTGCCCCAGTTGTTCAGGTAAATACTGGCAATGGCTGTCATTTGGATGCCGAAATGGTAAGTATTGCAACTAAGCAATTAAAACCGGCTAATGGATCGGTTCTTTTCATTGAAAACGTTGGTAACCTTGTGTGTCCTTCTATGTTTGACCTTGGCGAAAGAAACAGAGTCGTTATAATTAGCACAACCGAAGGTGAAGACAAACCAATAAAATATCCTACAATGTTTCAAACAGCTCAGGTTTGTATAATCAATAAAACTGATTTACTTCCATATGTGGATTTCGACGTTGAGAAAGCTAAAGAATATGCTTCAAGGGTTAATAAAGATCTTAAGTTCATCGAAGTTTCGGTAAAAACGGGAGAAGGAATGGATGTTTGGTATAACTGGCTAAAAGAAAACTGTAAATAAGACACATATTCATTGCCTGTTTACTGATAATAACTATTTTTGAATAAAATCGCTTCTATTGGACTTACTTTTCATTGATATTAGATTTCTCGACATAGTCGATGTTTTTCTTGTTGCAGCTTTACTATATGCTTTATTTAGAATGCTAAAGGGAACTGTAGCAATAAATATTTTCTTCGGAATAGTATCGTTATTTTTGATTTGGAAACTTGTTGATGCTTTTCAGATGGAATTATTGTCACAGATTCTTGGAGCATTTATAAGTGTTGGATTGGT
This sequence comes from uncultured Bacteroidota bacterium, assembly GCA_937901015.1. Classification (GTDB taxonomy): domain Bacteria; phylum Bacteroidota; class Bacteroidia; order Bacteroidales; family F082. Next base: position 7,849 of record CALCGQ010000136.1, read on the forward strand.
TGCATTGATTATTATATTTCAACCAGAAATCCGTCAGTTTCTATTGGCAATTGGCACAACAACTTTCTTCAATAAACATGGTAGCAGATTTAAATTCCTAAACATAGTTTTTAAAGATACATATGAGCATGATATCGATCCTATTATTGTAGCTTGTAAACATATGTCTGAACAAAAAACAGGCGCTCTTATTGTTATTACAAGACAAAATGAGCTAAACCAATTTGTTAATACAGGCAACGTTATTGATGCTACAGTTTCATCTCAAATGATTGAGAATATATTTTTTAAGAATAGTCCACTCCATGATGGAGCCATGATTATAACAAAGAATAAAATTAGAGCTGCAGGATGTATAATGCCAGTTACAAAAAAGCAAATAACAGCTAGAGCTGGTTTAAGACACCGTGCTGCCATCGGTATCAGTGAAGTATCTGATTGTATTTCAATTATTGTATCTGAAGAAACTGGAAAAATTTCATATAGTATAAAAGGTGAGATGAAATTCCGTATTTCTCCGCAAAGATTACAAGTTATGCTAATTGAAGAGCTGGGAATGGAAAAGAAACCTAGCTGACTTTAGTTAATATAATCAACTACTGCGGCTTTCTCCATAACAATCTTTAGGTAATTAAGTACAAGAACATGACTTGGATGTACTCGATATTCATCAAGTCCATTTTCATCTTCAAAATCAGCCGTTAATACAAGGTCAAATGCTGAAGGTTTTTTGGAAATATTTATCCCTACTTCCATTCTATGTAATGAATCGATGGATTTTTCCAATGAATTAAGCATTGTTTTGAGTTTATTGATTACTTCGACGGTATTGCTTTCATTATTAAGTTTGATCATTACAATGTGACGCAACATAATTTGGGGTATTAATTAAGATGTAAAACTAAATATTTATGGAAAAATATATCAATAAAATGTGATTATTAATTACCGAAAACAACTTACTAACAAGTGGCATTTAATAAACATTGTAATTATTTAGTGAAAAAGATTTGAGATAAGATAAATAGCTGTATATTTGCACTCATTTTTGAGAAATCAACTCTTAATCTTAAATCGATGAGCAAGAACGAATTAATAGAATTAGTAGACGATACTGTTGCAATACAAGAGGTCCCAAAGTTTAAAGCCGGAGACACAATTACTGTAACTTACAAGATAAAAGAAGGTAATAAAGAGCGTTTGCAGAAATACCAGGGTGTTGTACTGCAACGTGTTGGTAGTGGTCCATCAGCAACTTTTACAGTGAGAAAGATCTCAGGTAATATTGGTGTTGAAAGAATCTTCCCTGTAGCCTCTCCATTTATTGAAGAAATTGTTGTGAACAAAGTAGGTGTTGTTCGTAGAGCAAGAATCTTTTATTTTAGGAATCTTCGCGGTAAGAAAGCCCGTATCAAAGAAGCAAGAAGATAATACCTTAAAGACTTTTAGAAAGAGACTCCGGCAACATGTCGGAGTTTTTTTTTGATATTAATTATACTTCAAGTTTAAATCATAGCTGTTGCAAGCGTTCACGCTTGAAACATAGCGAGATAAAGTGATTTATTACTAACATTCTTCAAGCGGGTAAGCTTGAAGCAGGAATAGATAAATTTATTCGCTTCTCTGTTTAACGACCTCATACAGCAAAATACCTGCAGCTACAGAAACATTTAACGATTCCGTTTTACCTAGCATTGGTATCATCATATTCATATCTGATCGTTTTAGATATTCAGGGCTTACCCCCTCGCCTTCTGAGCCCATTATCAAAGCTAATGGACCTTTTAGCTCTGTCTTATGGTATAATTCAGCACCTTTTTCGGTTGCAGCTGCTATCTTCAATCCGCTATTCTTTAAAAAATCAATGGAGTCCTTTAAGTTATCACTTCTACAAAGCGTAATATTAAATATTGCTCCTGCTGATGACTTTACAGTCCCTGAATTCAATAATGCAGCTCCTTGAGAAGGAAAGAGTACAGCATGCACACCAGTACTCTCGGCTGTCCTTAATATCGCTCCAAAATTCCTGACATCTGTGATTTTATCAAGGATCAGAATAAGTGGATCTTCACCATTTTCATATATGATGGGAATAACTTGTTCAATTTTTGTGAATACTATGGGTGATATATATGCAATAAAACCTTGATGGTTCTTACGAGTAATCTTGTTAAGCTTAACTATTGGTACAAACTTATATGGAATATCATTTTGCTTCAATAAGGACATTAGTTCATGGAAGATATCGGAACGTAGTCCATTTTGTATAAAAACCCGATCAATCTCTTTCCCGGCGCCTATCGCCTCGATGATAGGTCGTATTCCTATAACTATATCTTCAGCCTTTTCTTTTGTATTTGGATATCCCATTAATTAGTTTATTTCAAATATTATATTTTTTAGTAAAACTAATAAATTATCGAACATTTGTCATACCTTTAACTCTTTAATATAAAACCGAATTAAGATGTGGAAGTTTTTGTTCAGCATTATGCTTGTAGTATTTTCCATAACCAGTATTGCACAGTATATTGGACCAAAACCAATAATTGGAAATAAGGATCTTAAGTCTTTTGTAAAAAAACATATTGACTACCCAAAGGCAGAACTGAAGTCTAAAAAACAAGGGACAGTAATAATTGATTTTCAAACAGATATTACTGGAGAAGTGATTAATTATCATGTCAAAGAAGGAGTATCACATGGAATTGATTCAGCGGCTATTAATCTATTTAGGATGATATTGTGGAATCCAGCGACTGATAATAGGAAAGCAGCAGTTGGTAAATCTGAGTTTGAGGTAACATATAATATCAAAAGCTACAATAAAATCACAAAACGACGGGGATATGGGACTATCACTTACCCGCATATCCCAATCGATACTAGTTATAAAATTTACAGTATTAAACAACTTGAAGTTATACCAAGGCCTATATTTAGTGACAATAGCAAGACTCTTTCTGAATACGTATATAAAAACCTAACTTATCCTGAGGCTGCTTCTAAGTTAGCACTTGAAGGTGATGTGGAAATTATGTTTATCATAGAAACCAGTGGATTACCTTCAAACATAATACCTGTGTCACATCTGGGTGGAGGTTGCACAGAAGAGGCCATTCGCATTATTGAATCAATATCATGGATTCCTGGAATTATTGCTGGGAAATCGGTAAGAACAAAATTCCAAATGAAAATCAAATTCCAAAAGGGAGAAGGTCAGGACGGTTATATTCCAAATCAACAAGGTAGCGGAATATAGAACTAATAATATGGAGTTTTTTGTATGTTTGCATTCGTAATGTCAAATTTCTTTTTGATATATATTAAACCACTTGAAAATATAATCAAAGATAATACCGGCAACAAATAAAAACTCAAACGATAATATTAATTTAAAAATAACAGTATGGATCAAATTGACAATTTATCAAATAAGGCAAATGGCCTTGTTACATGGCTAAGTGAAAATGGTATGGATTATGCAATGAAACTTATTGGAGCCATAGTGGTTCTAATAATCGGTTTATGGGTAATCAAATTTATCACAAATAGGACTTTTAAACTCCTAGAGAAGAGCGATGTTACTGCTGCTCTTAAATCCTTCCTTAAAAGTTTAGTAAGTATTGTTCTTAAGATTATCTTATTTATAAGTATTTTAGGAATGTTGGGCATCCAAATGACAACATTTATTGCAATGTTAACCGCAGCATCTCTAGCTGTAGCAATGGCATTTAATGGTACACTTTCAAACTTTGCAGGTGGAGTAATGATTCTTTTCTTCAAGCCATTTAAGATTGGAGACTTCATAGAGGCTCAAGGTTATATGGGAACCGTCAAGGAAATACAGATTTTCATAACCATACTAACTACACCTGATAATAAGACAATTATAATACCCAATGGCCCTTTGTCAAATGGAAGCTTAACTAACTTCAGTACACAAGATGTCCGTAGAGTTGACTGGACGTTCGGGATTGGATATGGAGACAACTATGATGTAGCACGTGAGATGATTATGGGATTTATTAAAGATGATAAAAGAATTCTAAATGAACCTGCTGAACCATTTATCGTTCTTGGCGCTTTGGCAGATAGTTCAGTTAACATTACAGTAAGAGTATGGGTTAATCCTGCTGACTTTTGGGGAGTATATTTTGAAATGAATGAGAAGTTTTATAAAAATGCAGGTAAGCATAATATTAATATTCCATTCCCTCAAATGGATGTTCATGTAAACCAAGTAAAATAAATTTAATTCTATAAAAATGAAAAGATTACTATTACTCATATTTATATTGCCATCTTTTATGGCAATGACACAAACAGATACCATAAAAAACTGGAAAGTTGAAAATAAAATAAGCCTAAATTTCTCACAAAGCTATTTCTCAAACTGGTCTGCCGGTGGAGAAAACACACTTGCTATAACTGGAAAATACACGGCTTCTGCAAATTACAACAAGGGCAAACACAAGTGGGATAACTGGCTTGATTTAGGACTTGGATATTCGTTAATTGGTGAAAATGATCCCATGAAAACTGATGATAAAATTGAATTTATATCATCGTATGGTTACAAGTTCCATGAGAAAGTATTTGCCACTATGTTAATGACATTCAGATCTCAATTTGCAAAAGGTTATGATTACAAAGTGGATTCAACCAATTTTATATCAAAATTTTTGGCCCCTGCTACTATAGATATTGGTCCTGGTATTGAATGGAAGCCAAATGAATATTTTAGCGTGAACTTCTCCCCTGTTACAGCTAGATGGATTGTTGTAAATGATCAAGAACTTGCTGATTTGGGTTCATTTGGGCTTGATCCAGCAATAGTAGATACAAGCGGATTAATCATTGAGCATGCTAAGAAAGTTAAGTCAATGTTCGGAGCGAAAGTTCTAACTGTTTTTAATTATGAGATCTTTAAAAATGTTGATTTTGCTACCAAACTTGAGCTATTTTCTGATTACTTAAATAAGCCGCAAAATATTGATGTTAACTGGCAAGTATTATTAACCCTTAAAGTAAACTCTTGGTTAAATGTTAATATCAACACTGAGCTTATTTATGATGATGATATTATCTTCCATGATTCAGATGGAAATGTACTTGGACCAAGAACACAATTTAATGAAAATATGCAATTAGGACTAGTTGCAACATTCTAAATATGAAGCGAATAGGTCTTCTTTCGGACACCCATGGGTTTGTTAATCCACGGGTGTTCTCTTTTTTTAGCAATTGTGATGAGATATGGCATGCAGGTGATATTGGTAATATCGAAGCATTCGAAAAGCTATCTGCCTTTAAGCCGATTAGAGCAGTATATGGAAACATCGATGGTGGAAGTTTACGAATAGAATTACAAGAATATGAAATATTCACTGTTGAAGGTCTAACAGTTGCTATGACTCATATTGGAGGCTATCCAGGACGGTATTCACCCATGGGAAAACATATAATCCAAAAATATAAGCCAGGTCTGTTTATATCAGGTCATTCGCACATATTAAAAGTAATACCGGATAAAAAAAACAACCTATTACATATCAATCCTGGTGCATCAGGAAATTCCGGAATCCACAGGCAAATCACATTAATAAAATTTGAAATTTCAGAAGGTGTAATTAACAACATGGAAGTATCAGACACCCCAAGATAATTACATAAACTGCTCAATTACTGACTCTCTACCGAAGTCTATCCATTGAATTTATAAGTTTTTCATCGCTTAATATTCCTCTGGAAGCCATAAAGAGTAATAACGCAGTTGCCAATGGTATAATGAAAACCACCGTAGGTATCTGGATTGCTGACCCAGGAATATTAATCCCATAATCATAAGATGCATATCCACCACTTAGTTGTTCAAGCACATCCATATAATGGAAAAAATATAGTCCAAAAAACACCAACACTAATAGCAGCATAAATCGTACTAGCAACAACTGACTTCTTCTCTTTTTAAATAAAAATATTGTTACAAACGAAAAGAGAACTATTAGTGATACAATAGTCATTAATGGTAGAATAAAATATGGACTAAGTCCTGTTTCCACACCAGGTACCATGCTTACAACTTGATATATATACAATACTAAGGAATTGGACTCTCCAATAAATGAAGCAAGAGGTACAAAAAAGGTTACCATCATTAGTACTCCTGCAAGTAATAAAAATATTGATTGTTTACGCTGAATCATAATTATGTCATTTTTTTGCAAAAGTAGTTAAATACCGAAATTTATTAGTACATTTGCATCTACTTTAGGAAAAAGTAGTATTAAAATTCCAAATAAAAATCGAAATTCTATTTTTTTATATCAGCAATCTATAGCTGAATTAAGCATTTAAACCCCAATTTATGTACGATATTGTTGAGCTTAACGGTAAACTCGTTGCCGACTTAAGACAAATAGCAAAGGAGTTTGACATTCCCAAACCTGACAAACTTCTAAAAAAAGAATTAATCTATAAAATTCTTGATCATCAAGCTCTTAATCCCACAAAAGATATTCTTGAAGCAGAAAAGAGAAACTTGGCTAATAAAGGAAGAAAACGTGTTCCACCTTCCAAAAAGAAAAATGAGCCAATAAAAACATCAGGTACTGATTCTGTAAAAAAAGATAATCGTCCTGTTGTTAAGAATGAAAAAAGAGATAATAATAAGCAAGACAACAAACCTCAAAACCAAGAGCCAATTAAGGAATCTAAACCTGCTACTGGGCTTACCTCAATAGCAGATGAGGAACTTGCATCTCAAAAAAAGGATATTCCTAATCTTAAAAACAATCTTAAATCTGATCATAAAAGAGATTTTAAGGATAATAGACCACAAAGGAAAAGGAATCGCATCCCAGACAACAGAAAGCTTGAAAACAGGCAAAATGAAAAAGTTTCCCCTGAGGAAAATATAAAGTCAGATATTAAGAATCCAGAAGTAGTTTCTCCAAAACCTGTTATTGAAAAAACAGATCCAAAACCTGAGTCTAAGATCGAAACTAAACCTGAAACTAGGGTAGAAACTAAACCTGAGTCTAGGACAGAAGTTAAAAAGGAAACTAGGCCAGATGTTAAAAGAGAGCCTAGAACAGAAATTAAATCTGATAATAAACCTCCAGTTGTTCCTGTGGAAGATAAAAAGCCTAAACCAAGGTATGCATTTGAATTTGAAGGAATAGTTGAAGCTGAAGGAGTTCTCGAGATAATGCCTGATGGCTATGGATTTTTACGTTCATCTGATTATAATTACCTAAACTCACCGGATGATATCTATGTTTCCCTTTCACAAATAAAATTATTTGGATTAAAAACAGGAGACACAATCCAAGGTAATGTGCGTCCACCAAAAGAAAGTGAGAAATATTTTCCTTTGATTAAGGTAAATAAGATTAATGGAATGCTTCCCGAAGATGTACGCGACAGAGTTCCTTTTGACTTTCTTACTCCACTTTTCCCGAATAAAAGATTTACGTTAACCGGACATAAAGGAGAAAGTGTATCCACAAGAGTAATGGATATGTTTTGCCCTATTGGAAAAGGTCAACGCGGACTACTTGTTAGTCAGCCAAAAACTGGTAAAACTGTACTCCTTAAAGAAATAGCTAATGCAATAGCAGCTAACCACCCTGAAGTTTATCTTATTATACTATTAATTGATGAGCGCCCTGAAGAGGTTACGGATATGGCACGTAGCGTAAATGCAGAAGTTGTCGCATCAACATTTGATGAACCAGCTGAAAAGCACGTTAAAATAGCAAACCTTATCCTTGAAAAAGCGAAAAGGCTTACTGAGTGTGGACACGATGTTGTAATCCTGCTTGACTCGATTACAAGACTTGCAAGAGCTTATAATACTGTTTCACCTGCATCAGGCAAGGTGCTCTCAGGTGGTGTAGAAGCAAACGCACTTCAGAAACCAAAGAGATTCTTTGGAGCAGCACGACAGATTGAGCATGGTGGTTCATTAACTATTCTTGCCACAGCACTTACTGATACTGGTTCCAAAATGGATGAAGTTATCTTTGAAGAGTTTAAAGGTACAGGTAATATGGAACTACAGTTAGACCGTAAGCTTTCTAACAAACGTATCTATCCAGCCATTGACATAGTTGCATCAAGTACAAGACGCGAAGATCTGCTAGTTGACAAGGATATGCTACAAAGAATATGGGTCTTAAGAAATCATTTAAGTGATATGAATCCTGTTGAAGCTATGGAGTTTCTAAAGGATAGAATTAAATTTACAGCAACTAATCAGGAGTTTTTAATCTCTATGAATAGTTAAGAATTTAATTAAAAAAAAAACCATATAAGCCACTACGAGTTAGACTTGCAGTGGCTTTTTTTTTATAAAATTAATCGTACATGTAAATAAGCTTCTGAAATCTATGTCTTACTGTATTGAAATATCTTTTAGCGAGGACGTAAAAGCAGTGAGTATGACGACCTTTGGTAATAGATTGTAATTCTGCGATTTAAGAAATATGGCAAGCGTTCACGACGTATATTTCTCCGCTCCTTCGTCGGTCCAAATGACACCCCCGTTCTAAACGTTCTGTCATTACACTATGTGTGCCCTTTGTCCTAGGCCATTGGTTCTTAGAATGACAAAAACACAAATACAATTATAAACTTTTTACCGCATTAAGGTATGACTCGTCATTTCAAACCAGCTTAATTAATCTATTCCAGTTTTTCAGAGAACCACTAGAACCTCTGTTCTACATCACCACATTGGTTCTCCGACTTTTTATGGGTTGGATATACCCTTACCGAACCATGTAAACCTAGTATAACTAATGGATTTTCTGGATCATTGGAACTAACAAGTATTGTCTGATGTTGAACTCCTACCTTCCCCCTTGTATTAATTTTAAACCTAAGAATGGTATTTTCTCCCGGTAAAATTGCCTGTGTTGGAATATCCATTATTTCAATTTCTTTGGGAGTTGTTACTTCTGTCAATTGAAGTGGCTCCCCTCCTTCATTTGTCAGAATAAATGTATGATATAATACTTTACCACGCTTTAAATGTCCAAAATCGTGATTATAATGATCAAAAACTATATGAGGTATGGAGTCGTACTGTTTAGCATTACCCCCACCATCACCTTCTACGATATTCATTAATAATGTCAAAAACTTATACGGATTCATTTTATCATTACTAGTAATGGCAATTTCATCACTATACTCGCCAAGTTCCAACTCAATATCGGCATCAAACTCTGCACTGAGATTTCCCGTCATCTTTGGTGATAGGATAACAGGATCAAAAAACAGACTAATAAACCTATTAGATTTTCCATTTGTAAAAGAAACTGGTTCTGATCCGAAATTATAAACCTGAAAGTTGAATGTAGTAACCTCTCCCCTCGGAACATCACCAATTACAATTTCTACGCTATCTGTCGTAAAACCAATATTACCAATTACAACTGGATATTTCATTAACAATACACTATCGCTAACATCCTGAGCAATAAGTGTACTAACACTTATCATCATAATGGTGAATAGCAAATATGTATGTTTTAGTTTCATTTAAGAGATTATAGATTTGTCAACTCTGTACCAAGTTGCTCCATGTCGATACCACTATAATTTCCTGAACTCATAAGAAGAAATATTGTGCTTGCTTCCTTATTTTCTTTCAACCATGAGACCAATACATTTGGATCCGTAAACACTTCAAGATCATTCCTGTTAAACGCTTTCATTACATCTGATACGGAAAGTTCTGGTAGTTGTTTCATAGCAATGGTATGTTCGTTGAAATATACTGCTGCTTTATCTGCAGATTTCATAGAATCTTTGTACTGATCAATAAACTCCTTATTTAGACTGCTAAATGTGTGAAGTTCAAGGCATGCAACAAAAGTTGACCCTTCGAACTGCTCTTTAACAGCATCTACCGTTGCTTTAACTTTCGAAGGAGCATGGGCAAAATCTTTGTACAATCTGTTATTTCCATTGCGAGCAACTAATTCTAGTCGGTTTGATGTTCCTTCGAACGATCCCACTGTACCATAAAAATCATCATCAGAAATTCCAAGTTCATTACATACGAGTCGGGCACCATTAATATTCATCATATTATGCTTTCCAAATATACTTATTTCAACCTCCTTATCATTATAACTGATATAGTTTATTCCGTTCTTAATACTATAATCAGGGTAAGAATATGGAACTGTATTCAGATCTGTAACATCGGATACAAGGTTTGAAAGCACCTCATCTTCATTGTTGTAGATAAGTGATCCTTTTTTATTGATTATGGATATGAATTTCTCAAACTGACTAACATAGTTATCAAAAGTTGGAAATACATTGATATGATCCCAAGCAATTCCACTAATAAGGGCAATATCTGGTGCATACCAATGAAATTTTGGACGCAGGTCTATTGGTGAGCTTAAATACTCATCACCTTCGAAAATCATAATGGGCGCAGAATCACTTAATCTGACCATTACATCAAAATCCTTAATCTTAGAACCAACTAAATAGTCGAAATCGTACTTAAGATTCTTAAGAACGTGCATTATTATGGCCGTGATTGTAGTTTTACCATGACTACCCCCGATAACAACTCTCTTTTTATCCTTTGAATGATAATATAAGAATTCAGGATATGAATATATTTTCAGTCCTAATTGTTGAGCTCGTAATAGTTCCGGATTATCTTTCCTGGCATGCATTCCTAGTATAACAGCATCAATATCTGTTGTTAAACTATCTGGGTACCAGCCAAATTCTCCTGGTAATAAACCCAGTTTCAATAACCTGCTTTTTGATGGTTCAAAAATCTCATCATCAGAACCTGTAATATGGTGTCCGGTTGATTGTAATGCTATGGCAAGATTATGCATAGCACTACCTCCAATTGCAATAAAATGAATATTCATACGAGTGGTAGTTCAGTGGTATTCCAGTTTTTAAAACAATTCAAGCAATTCTGGAATTCCTCATTAATCCTCCGTAAAAATAAGTGATAATCTCATTTAATCATTACTTTACATTAATAATCTTTTTTATAATTTTACAAAATAGATGTAGTCATCAAATTAGATAATAGTAACTGACACTCCCATCGAATGAAAACAATATTAATCCCCATAGATTTTTCTGACCATTCAGTTTCCACATACAAATATGCTGTAAAAATCATCGGAAATGAATCTGATGCAAAACTACTACTTCATCATTCATACAATGATCAAGTAACTGTTCCTGATCCAGGGATGAATTCAGGTTTTGATAATGAGTCATTTCTAAACATGCAACTAATAGAAGAGTTTAGGAAGCAGGCAGAAATAAAGATGGAAAACCTTAAGAATGAAGTTATTAATTTTCTAGATGAGAATAAGCTAAATAATATTATGGTTGAAACCTCTGTTACTGGTGGTGATCCAGATTGGGAGATTTTAGGGTTATGCAACGATATAAAGCCCGACCTAGTTGTTATGGGAACACAGGGTACCGGAAAAAAAGAAATATTTGAGGGTAGTACTGCAAAGAAAATAATGAATAAGGCTAATATACCTGTAATTGCAGTTCCTGAAATGGAGGATGAATTTGGTGAACTCAAGATTATGTATGCTTGTAATAATCATAAAAAGGACTATGCAAAAATTCAACTACTGTCAAAACTATTTGAAAATATTCCTGTTGTAATATTTGTTGTTCATTTTCATTTTAAAGATAGTAAGGATTCAAACCTTTCACTAATCGACGAACTAAGGGATTCATTTCAGAATTCAGAGGTTAAGAAACAGATAAACTTCATATTGGTTGATACATTTGATAAGGATGATGCTTTAGAAGCTATTATAAAAGAATACGGCATTAATACAATCGCTTTCATTTCACATAAAACAAACATTTTTAAATATCTGTTTTCAGAGGGTATCACAAAAAACGATTTCTTTAAGCAAGGCTTACCAATGATTGCTTTGCATGAATAACGTTAGCATATGTGTGCTGGGAAAACCTTATGACGATTTCTGGTTAATAGATTTGTCATAAATTCCATTCAGAACTCTGCCGATGGAGGCTGGCGAAAATTCCACTACCGCATCATTTTGAATTACTTCCATATTGAAATATATCTTATTATCAAGGAAATCTTCAAATGCCTTTAGTAACTGTGTTTCTTTTCCAGCATCAACCAGAATACCGTTATTGTGATTTATTCTTTCGGGTATACCACCGACCCTTGTGGCGATCACCGGAACTCCCAATGAAAGAGACTCATTTATAACTACAGGGAAGTTTTCATAATTACTAAAAATTACCAAGATGTCAGAATTCTTCATTTCATTAACCAGATCTTTACCCTCCAAAAGTCCTGTATACTGAATTACATCTTCATTTAATCCCAATTCATTGGAATAATTCCGTAACCAATCCATATCCATTCCGTCGCCAACCATCCGGAAAACAAAATCATTTCTTTTCTTAGATAGTTCACTGATCACCCTTAGCAAACCACTTATATTCTTCGACTTATCCTCGAAACAACTAACGTGTAAGAAAGTGGTTTTTTCAGATTTACTATCTGAAATGGCACTTCCAGAAAGAAATACACTATCTACTACATTTGGAAGTATAATGTAATTCGTATTTAACAACCGATGTGACCTCATGGCATCCGCCAAGTTATTTGTAACAGCTGTTATTGCTGATGCGTATTTAACAACCAACCTAGTTACAAATTTTCTAAAGAAACCAGTAAAAGATCCTGTTAGATTTAGATACCTTGACCAGTGTTCAGTAATTATATATGGTGTAGAATAAAATAACTTATGAAACAATCCAATTACACCAAGCCGGGTTAGGATATGGATATGAATTATATCGAATTTTCCAGATTCTTTTTTAATTTGATTAATTCCAACGTGATTAGCTTTAAAAAAGCGATGAATATTAATAAGCTTATCCAATGGTTTTAGGCCAATCTGTGATGACCGATAATAAACCTTCGCAGTTGGAACTTCATTAATTATCTGATAATCTAAGTCATAAACTAATTCACTATCGGCTGATTTTTCAACCATATGTGTATAAATAACACTGGCATCACAATATATCTTTGTAGATTCTACATGACGTTGAATAAATAGACCAGGCATTGGATCATATCTATTGGGATACCATCTGGCAAGATGTAAGACCTTATATTTCTTATTACTCTCCGGCATTTTCTATTAATTCATCTACAAAAGTAATGGCATTATTCAAACGTTGAATACCAATACCTGAAACTACTCTATAATTTAACCTATTTACTTCAAGTTCATTAACAAAAAGATTATAAATATATTGCCTATTATGTGCATTATTCCTTAATGGATCGTACTCCCATTCAATATCTAGGTTACAAAGTAAATACAGATCATAAACATGGTTTTTAACAGATTCTTGAACCCATTCATGGACTTTATTAAATACAACCTTAGACCAAATTGCCATTGTAATAAACTCAGTATCGCAGAAAATGACACCTTTGGCTGAAAGAGCTATTCGATTTTCATTACTAAATTGACATTTAGATATTTGTAGTAGGTCCTCAATGGTATAGTTATAATCTTTTCCATCAAAAAAATCCCTTGAATACTCAGGAACAATAGATGTATTATAATTATCGGCAAGCTTATTCGACAACCAGCTTTTACCGGTGGATTCCGGACCTAATATTGCCACTCGTTTAATCATAAGTAGGTTTTTCAGAAATCTTGCGACTCCATTCAATGTAGCCTAGAATAGCCAGAATCAGGAATATTGAGTATTGGATTCCGGTAAAACCATATCCTTTTACAAAATATAGAGGAATTGAAACAATATCTCCTATTATCCACAATGTCCAATTCTCAAGTTTCTTATTGGCCATTAACCACATTGCTGAAAAGAAAATACCGGTTGTAAAAGTATCAAGGAATGGTGTCGCCATTCTAAAATCCTCAAGACTACCAGAAGTTAACTTTCCATAAGCATAAGCCATACTATCTTGAAACCCCAGATTATTTGGCATAACATCATAGTATCGATAAACAATTATCACAAAAATGGATGTGAATATAAAAATACCAATGGCTTTTAGTTTATCAATAAGGCTCGTTCTACTAATTGCAATATGATGATCCTGATCATCTACAATTTTATGCCACATATACCAGCCATATATACTCATCAAGGTGTAATAAACATTTATTATTAAATCACCATAAAGAGACCACTGAGAGAGTAAATAAACATAAATACCTGTGCTGATTATACCCGTTGGAAATACAAGAATATTTTCCTTTCGGGCGTACATAACGCTGATTACACCAAATAATGCTGCAATAAATTCCAGACAAATATTAAAAATAGACGCTGAATAATAAGGTTCTAAAAAGAAATCAATCATATCAATTATTAATCAATATTCGGATCGGCCTGTAAATCTGCATTTATAACCTTTAGAATGAAAACAGAATGAGGAATTTGAAAAGAAGAATAAATCTCTTTGGTAATAGCTTCCATGACATGAAAATACTCACCAAAAACTTGAGTATTCATTCCACTTGTTTTAACAACTATTGTTTCATATTTCCGAAGTCGCTTAATAAAATCCTTAATTGGAATTTTGTACTCCTCGGTAAGCGGATAATAGCTGATTTCAACTGATGTTTTCATTTCATGTATAATTTAATTTAATAATCAAAGGTAGTATATTTTGAAATTACTATTTTTGTTAAAACAAGAAAAACATACTATGACTAAGCGATTTTTAATAACAATTGGATTTATGGGGGCAATAAGCGTAATATTTGGCGCTGTTGGTGCTCACATTCTAAATGGAAATATTCCAAATGAACATTTGGAGATGTTTAATACTGGTAACCAGTTTCTTATGTATCACGCTCTGGCATTACTCGGACTTGCATTTATGAGCAGATATGTTAGTCGGTCATACTTAAATGCAATTTACTTTCTATTTGTTATTGGTATTGGGTTGTTCTCAGGAACACTATTCATTTTATCATTACAAGAGGTAGTTGGATTTGATATAAGCTATATAACTAAGCTTACACCAATAGGAGGTATATTACTAATAATAGGATGGATTGTAATAATCTTCGCCGGAGTTAATTATCAGCATAAGAAAAGACATAGTTAGCCTTACTACCGCATATCTATAACTTCAACATTAGGATACTTTTCATATTCAAACTTAAAAGTATCTTCAGGTAAATCAAGATTTGGTTTCAGATCGATTATATGATATGTAAATACATTGCCATTTACATCATAAACGGAGAAATTTTCAAGGCTAAGCTTATTAGAATTAACTATCACACTAAGTTTCTCAAAACTATCTTTATCATTGGGTTTTAAGGTTATTTCCCTCAGATTAGAATTCTTATACTTCTTATCCTGGCTAAACTTAGCTTTATAACTTTCGTTGTACTTAGTAAGAATTTGGGTGGGTGAAATACTACCTTCACTATCTTCGATGCTACTTACCATAACTTCCTCTGAATCTTCAAGGTATGTCCAGATAGTTTCACCATCAGAAATAATTACTTGTCCTTCCATTTCAATTCTATAGCTATCGCCCTGAACAAATATAACGCCGGACTTTTTCTCATCAATGCTCATTTCAGTATTTACCATGGTATATGATAAATCAGCCTTAAAATTATCATATGACGAAGTATGGTTTATAACATCCTCCAATAACTTTTCTGCATCTTTATCATTCTGTGCAACTATTGATACTGAAACAAACAATAACACTATTACAAATATCTTTTTCATGTATTTAATTTTAATTGATAACTAGTTAATCGGAATTAGGTGGTTAGATGATTAACTAGTTAATCCTATTCATCCTTATAACCTTTATCATCTGTATTAAGATCCTTCAAAAACTGTTCCAAAGCCATTTCACTCCCTACTCTAACTTCTCGAGCCTTGCTGCCTTCGAAAGGCCCGACAATACCTGCTGCTTCCAATTGATCAATTATTCTTCCTGCTCTGTTATATCCGAGTTTTAATTTCCTTTGGAGAAGTGAAGTTGAACCTTGCTGAGTTTGAACAATAATTAAAGCAGCATCTTCAAAAAGTTCATCGCGTTCTTTTGGATCATATTCTGCTTTTTGTTCAGCTTCTTCATCTTTAAATTCTGGAAGATGTAAAGCATCAGGATATGCTCTCTGAGAACCAATAAAACTAGTCAGCCTTTCTACTTCCGGAGTATCAATAAATGCACATTGTAGTCTAACAACATCACTTCCTGTGGAAAATAACATATCTCCCCTTCCAATAAGCTGGTCAGCTCCGCTGGTATCAAGAATTGTTCGTGAATCAATTTTGGTAATTACACGGAAAGCAATCCTTGCAGGGAAGTTTGCTTTAATAGTACCTGTAATAATATTCACTGATGGTCGCTGTGTGGCTATGATTAAATGTATTCCAATGGCTCTTGCAAGCTGAGCCAACCTTGTTACAGGTGCTTCAACCTCTTTACCTGCTGTCATAATTAAATCGGCAAACTCATCAATTACTAACACCAAATATGGCAAATAACGATGACCATGAAGTGGATTCAACTTACGACCAACAAACTTAGCATTGTATTCTTTTATATTCCTAACCTGCGCATCCTTAAGTAATTCGTACCGGTTATCCATTTCAATACTCAAGGAGTTCAATGTTCTTACGACTTTCCTAGTATCAGTAATTATTGCCTCTTCCGAATCTGGAAGCTTTGCTAAATAATGACGTTCAATCCTGGAATATAGGTTAAGCTCAACCTTTTTTGGATCCACAAGAATAAACTTCAATTCTGCTGGATGTTTCGAATACAATAACGAGGCAATAATTGCATTTAAACCAACCGACTTACCTTGTCCGGTTGCTCCGGCCATAAGTAAGTGAGGCATTTTTGCTAAATCTACAATGTACGTTTCATTGGAGATGGTTTTACCAAGAGCAACGGGAAGCTCATAATCGGAATTTTGAAATTTCTCTGAAG